>JAISVN010000033.1 GCA_031271555.1 Candidatus Methanoplasma sp. | reverse complement strand
GCATTTTACAAACCGGTCGGGATAACGTCCACCTCCAGCAGGGATGATGAGGACAACGTCATAGACTTCATAGGGTATCCGAAGAGGATATTCTCGATCGGAAGGCTGGATAAGGATTCGGAAGGCCTTCTCCTGATGACAAACAACGGAGACCTTGCGGACAAGATAATGCGCTCAAAGAATGAGGTCGAGAAGGAATACATCGTAAGGGTCAACAAGGACATAACGAGCGAGTTCCTGAACAGGATGTCCAACGGCGTGACCTTGGACGACGGGAGGCTGACGAAGAAATGTTTCGTCGAGTCCGAGGGCCCGAGAGAATTCCGGATAATATTGAAACAGGGCCTCAACAGGCAGATAAGAAGGATGTGCGAGCAGCTCGGCTATGAGGTAAGGAACCTCAAGCGCATAAGGGTCGTCAACATAACTCTCGGGAACCTCAAAGAGGGCCGCTACAGGGATATTTCCAAAAGGGAAAGAGAAGAGCTGTACGAACAGCTCGGTTTGAGATGAGTCTCACCAGGGTGGGAATCCTGTCCTTCTGAGAGCCTCGTTATATTGCTGAGTGACCTTCATCGCATCATAGATGGTCCAAATCCAGGCCACAAGATAGGCTGCACAGAGTACGATCATAAGCACCAGTCCGCTGGCGTATGAGTTAGTCCAGGACAGATAGACAAAGGCCAATACCAACACGGGCACCGAAAGCACGGTCCACAGTACAAGTATGGTTATGCCCTTCCCTATCTTTCCGGCATATATGTGCCCCGCACCGACTATCAATATTGAAAGTACCACTGCCAGACCCACATTTCTCTCATTGAACACTACTTGGTAGTTAGGCCGGTTGTACGACCCTCCGCCGCAGTTCGTCTGATGCCCGCAATACTTACAATAATTGGAATCATCAATCTCTTTGCCACAATTTTGACAGTATATTCTAAGACCTCCGTACAATATGGGATTGTCCTGACATAATAAATAATCCTGCTTTCGGTATTTGATCAAGAGATAGAAACGAACCGCATGCGGATCGTTTGGAATAGGGTTTGAAAAAAATGGGGTTAGGGGCGTCAGCCCCATTGTTTGTTCAGTTCCCCTTTGAGACCTTGTCCATCAATCCCTGAGAGTCCTTGATCTCGGAGTCGGACATCTGGAGCTTGTTCTGCAGCTGGTATTCAGCGTGCTGATCCATGCAGTCCACATAGGCCACCAGTATTCCCTCGTCCGTGGCGATGAACTTGACGGTTATCGGGGTGCTCCTCGTGACTCCTTCAGGAAGGTCCATGTCGAACTCCCCTACGCTGTATCCGTCGATGAGCTCTATCCTCTTCCCTTCCTCATCGTTCATGGCGGAGTTCTCGTAGATTTCCACCTTTATCGATGTCTGGCCTTCATCTATCGGATAGTACGTCTTCGTGGAGACTATCGGCAGTACCTCGTTCCTGAAGATTATGTTCGAGACCATTTCCCTTCCGTCATCGTACATGGCTTTGATCCCAAAGGATTTGCTCAGTACGTTGTGAACCGTTATCTCGCCCTCTTCCGGAACGTATTCCTCGCCTGCGACGGCAGCGGCCGCGAAAGCCTCCGCACCGTCCCAGTTGTGGGCCTTTGCGAATATGGCTGCGCCCTTTGCGATGGATTGGTCGGGGTCGAAGACCCTTACGTTCGCACCGGGGTACTTCCCTATTATGCCGTTCCTTACCTGAGGCATCCTCGAAGAGCCTCCTACGAGTATCACGTCGTCTATCTCCTCAATGCTGAAATCCTTGGAGGCAAGCGTCCTTTCGATTATGTCGAGGGTCGTCTGCATGAGTGGTGCGGTGGCAGCCTCGAACTCGGCCCTCGTTATGGTGTATACGGCCTTCTTACCGGCGACCGTCAGCGTTCCTTTGGTGGATTCCGCGGACGAGAGCCTCTTCTTTATGGTCTCCGAATCCAGTATGAGAGACTGCTTGACATCGTCATCGTCATCGAGTTCGCTTTCCTCGATGTCGTTCTCCTCGCATACCTTCTGTTTTATTATCTTTATGAGAGCCTGGTCCCAGTCCTTTCCTCCGAGAAGCCTCTCTCCGTCGGTCGCCACCGCCGTGAAGGCGCTCCCGTCGATATCCAGCACGGTAACGTCGAATGTTCCGCCTCCGAGGTCGTAGACCATCACTCTTTTCTTTCCTTCTCCGGCCGCGCCGAATCCGAATGATATCGCCGCCGCCGTAGGTTCGTTGATTATCGTGACCTCATCGAGGCCGGCCACCTTGCCGGCGGTCTTCGTAGCGTCCCTTTCGGTCTGCCCGAAGTATGCCGGGCAGGTGATCACGGCCTTCTTCACATCGACCCCGTGGTTGTCGCTGAAATCGTTGATCATCTTCCTCAGTATGGCGGCCGACAGGGTCACAGGCGTGTATTTGTCCTCATCGATGCTCACCTCATAGTCGGTGCCGATCTGCCTTTTTATGGCGGTGACCACCCTTTCCATCGGGTACATTATCGCCATGTCCTTAGCGGGAGAACCCACTATTATCTCGCCGTTCTCGTTGAAAAGTATGACGGACGGCGTAGTGTCCTCCTGCTCAAAGTTCTTCTCTACGACGGGGTCGCCCTCCTCGTCAATGTATGCCATACACGAGTAGGTAGTACCCAGGTCTATTCCGATCACATATTCGTTGCTCATTTTTCCTCATCTCCTTCTGTTTTTCCATTCCCTGAAAATTTATAGATTTTCACCCTTTCCTTCAAGAGGACGCGCCCTTGGTACTCGTACTCGTCGGACACCCTCTCAGCTATCATACCGTTCATCGACTCATCGTCGGTGGGTATGACATCGACGATCCTCTGGTGTATTGTGTTCAGTCTCTCGAATCTGCTCGGGCCTATCTGCACGCCGCAGTCGGTCAGGATGTTCTCCAGGTCCACTCCGTAGGCCTCGAACGAGGACAGGATGTCCTTCGGCGAGAAACTGTCCAATTTAGCGTTCATTCCGCTGCACAGCTTGAAGAAGTCCTCCCTCATCACTGATAGCTGCTCCAGCATCCTCAGGAATTTCTTATCCGCGAGCTCCGCATCGTTCTTCTTCAGGATCAGCGAGTACTCCTTCAACTGCTCCTTGGATGTTGTGCGTTTATCGAGCTCGGATGCCATATCTGCGATCATCGCCCTGAGTTCGGCGATCTCGCCTTCGAGGCGGGCCGTGTCCGCCGGCGGTATGCTGACGACATCAGCTTCGTATCTCGGTTCTTCTGCCAGGTCTTCGGATGCGGCATCTCCGGTAATTATTATGTCCTCTATGACCACTTCATCCTCAGACTGGTGATCGTCTGCGTGTTCCTCCGTCATGACAGGCTCATCGTTGAACTCGAGTTCGCCAGCTGTTTCATATTCATGATCTTCGATCGACCCGGTAGCAAGGAAGTTCTTCAGTTTGCTGGCCTTGCTTGATTTTTTCTTCTCGGTCATTTGTTCCTCTCCTCCAGGCTCTCGCAGTTCAAAAGCCATATGAACGGGTCCTCCACGCGCATCGGGGATACGCCTCTCGTGAGCACGCTCCCGGTCGGATTGCTCCCCAGCGCCGACACGGCGAAGTAGGAATGCTCCTTGAATTCCCTCACCGTCTGGACAAAACCGTTGGATACAGCCCTGCGCAGGTATTCTTCGATCTCCGCGCTGATCTGTTCAAAGTTCGTTTTATCGTATTTGCCCCTCTCCCTCTCGATGTTGAGCGAAGAGTTCAGGCTGAACAGCACGCTGTTCTCCTCGTCGTTCTCGGGCACTTTCATGAGAACATCCGTTTTCGTAAGCACAACGGCCAATGGGATGGGTATCGAGTCCTTCATTCTGAGTCC
>JAISVN010000163.1 GCA_031271555.1 Candidatus Methanoplasma sp. | reverse complement strand
CATGGGCGGAATAATATTGATTGCCATAGGATTGCTTGCCCTCGTCGGCGGTCTGTTCACAATACTAAGCTGCATGAGGATATCCAAGCTGGAGAATCATCAGGAAGCTTGCACGTATTGTCTGATCGGATCGATCATCGCATTGATAGCAGTCAATTTTATAGCGGGTATAATAGGTCTGGTCTTCTACTTCCTGCTGAAGAATGAGAGGGGTCGTTTCCACTCATAAACCTGAACTCGGCCTTTGCGGCCGATATTTTTTCTTTTCATTCTATCCAGTGTTTTAAAATGAACCAAAACATACGTTCCCATCTTTGATCTTCAGAATGGGATTTTTTAAAGCGTTTCGGATAAACAAATCAGATCTCTCTGCTTTCGAGGGCACTCTTCAGAATGGCGACCTCTTCGTCCGACAATGTTATTCCCTTGCCCATCTTCTCTCCGTCAGGGGACCATTCCCTTATGTCGTATTTCGGGTCCCTGTCATTCCAGCTTATGAGGTTCAGTTCCTTCGTCCAGCCTTTCGATGATTCAGAGAGGACCGCGATCTTCTCTACGATTTCATATTTGAACTCTACCGGCATTGGTGCTCACTCCTTTCGGGATTACGTCTTTAATATATAATAAAATAGGAAAATAAAATAAAGAAAAATGAGGGAAGAAAAGCACCGTATTTTAGTTTGCTTTCGTCAAAAATTTTTAATTCTTTAAAATGAAAAATACTGGTTTTGAAAGACCCAGAACCTGAAAAATGATGTCATTTTCAGAATATCATTATATATTCGTAAATTGCTCTCTATCGCATGTCATTCTTTGACGATAACGGAAAAGTAGGACTTGCACTGATGATAATCGGTATCATCGGCCTGATAGTTGCAGTGGCTTCAATAGTCATTGCATTTACCGATGATACGGTCAACACCGGTGCAACAGTCGCAAACGCAATAGGCGGATTGATATTCGGCATACTCATATTCCTGTTTGGACAGAATGTCCGCGGCGGTTCCAATGACAAAGTCGGGATCGTATCCGGGCTTGTGAGGGTCATCGGTGTAGCGACAATACTGAGTGCGATATTCGTAGCAATATCATCATGGCTTGCTAGCAACAGCATCGGCACAGGGATCGTTACAGCAATAGTGAACATAATCATAGGTCTGATCCTTCTCTGGATAGCGGCAAAGATCGCAGGACAGAGCAAGAACGTCATCAGCAACGTAATATGGGTTCTGCTGGTCATAATATCTCTGGTACTCGCAATCCTTTCATTGATAGGGATATTTGCAATATTTGCTGGAAACATCGTCGGAGGAATACAGAGTCTGTGCTGGTTCTTCGTGTATGTCTACCTCTTTATCGCAGCCTTGTCACCGGAAGTCAAGAGCGCGATGGGTATCTGAGCAAAGTTCAATTCGAACCAAACCACTTTTAAAACAACTTATTTTTATGCACCATAAAGATTTATATTCTTGTTAATGATAGAAAGACCAGATGGGTCTGAATAGAATCGAAGAGAGCGGATGTCTCGTGGGCGGGTCTGAATGATAGATATACCCCTGAACATGTCCACGGTTTTGATCGCATTGCTCATGGCAGTTCTTGTTCTGTTCTCAGCATATTTCTCCTGTTCCGAGACAGCCTACACAAGCATGAACTCCATAAGGATCAAGAATCTTGCATTAGAAGGCCAAAAGAACGCAGAAAAGGCACTCTTGAACCATGAGAACTACGAAAAACTTCTGGCAACGATACTTGTGGGCAATAACATAGTGAATGTCGCCATATCGACCTTGGGGACCATGCTGTTCTCCGAGTTGTTCGGTATCGCGTGGGGCGTCATAATAGCTACAGTGTTCACAGCGACCGTGATATTGGTGTTCGGCGAGATAACTCCGAAGACCCTCGGGAAGAGGAACGCAGACCGTTACGCCCTGAAGCTGGCGGGCTCCCTTCACATGGTGATACTGATACTCACTCCGATATCCTGGTTCTTCATGAAGCTGACCAATCTGCTGTCGAGGGGAGCCAAGAACGATTCCGCGGAGACCCCTTCGTTCACAGAGGACGAGCTCCATCTCATGATAGATGAGGTTATGGAGGAAGGCGCACTCGAAAGGAGCGAAGGCGAACTCGTGAAGTCTGCCATGCAGCTCGATGAGATCAAGGTCTCCGAGATGTATACGCCGAGGGCCAATATAACGGCCGTTGAGATGAGGACCGATGCAGAAACGCTCAAGAAATTGTTCATAGAGTCGGAATACTCGAGGATACCGGTCTACGACGGCTCCTTGGACCGGATAATAGGCATTGTCTACTCGAAGGATTTCTTCTTCATGTATGTTGAAGGCAGGGAATTCACTACAGAGGACATAATAAGGCCGGTGAAGTTCGTTCCGGAGAATACGAACATAGCGGTCCTTCTAAGCGACCTTCAGAAATCGCACATACATATCGCCATAGTCCTGGACAGCTTCGGAAGGACGCTGGGCCTGGTAACAATGGAGGATATCCTGGAGGAACTCGTTGGAGACATATGGGATGAAAGAGATGAGGCCGGATACCCCATACATGAGGAGAAGGATGGGAGTTTCACAGTAATGGGGGAAGCCAATATCTTCGACGTTATGGAAAAGATAGGGGCAGAGTTCAACCCAGGCGATTTCCAGGATCACTCTGTCAGCGCATTCATATCCCATAACATGGAAGGCGTCCCCCGGAGGGGCGACATCGTGGATGCGGGCGGCGCAAAGATCGTCGTCAGATCCATGAAGAGCCGCCGCGTGAAAGAGGCGAGGATATTCATCGTCAAAAAAGACGTCAGTTCTCGGAAAGGTCAAGAGAGCTGAGGAATTCCCTCATGTTCCTCACAGCGATCTCTTTCCTCGCAGGATGCGATGCTATCTTGCCGGTCAATGACAGGACATCCCCGTGATGGGCTATCACGTATCTCCCCTGCACAAGCTCCTGCTTATCGAATCTTAGATATAGCACGCAATCCTCATCGATCCTTTCCTCTAAGTTCGCAGAGACCTCTTCTATTATGTCTCTGCCGAGCTTTTGGAACACAGGCACGACCTCTCTCTGTTTGGAGAGCTCTATGCTGAAGATGACCATCCTGTTCCCGTGTTCGCCGTCGGCTATCTCACATTCGAACTCATCGGTCCCAAGCAGTTCAGCCATGGCGCCGTGTATCAATTCTTCGTTCTCTGTAGCGTAACAGAAGACATTTAATCTGAGCCAATGGAACGTGCCCTGCATGAGTGACCGATACTCTATCTCTTAATAATACTTCCAATCACTCTTTCTTCTGCATGGGAAGAAGCGAGGCAAAATGTCCCGGGTCTGCGATGGATATCGTGTACACTTTCCTTCCTGTTAGCTTAAGGGATATGCCCTGCTCATACCCTATGCTGATGAGGTTCTTGAAAGTCACCTTCTTGATCCCCCATCCGCTGTAGTTGCGGATCACATCCACATCGCCGGTCTTGTAGTCGATGATGTCTCCGAAGGGGATGTCGTAACTCTTCAGGAATCTGAGACGGATAACGTCGTCCTCTATCGATATCTTAAGTTTAACAAAGAAACAGAACAATATCATCGCGGCAAATATCACCGTTGTGGCGGCAAACTTCCATATGGGGGTGTTCACCGACTCTATGAAATAACACAGCAGTATGAACACATCCGTCGCGATGAGAACGGCGGCCATGATGAGGAAAGCGTTCTTAGGCATAATGTCCTGTACTTCATCGAAGGTCTTTGTCATGTCAGGTCCTGTATGCGTTGATACTTTATCAATAAGTCAGGCAGAGCCGGTTATTGATAAGGTTTATATTGTAAGTCCTTATTCGAGTGGATGCGGGCCCATAGCTTAGACTGGCTGGAGCGTCCGGCTGATAACCGGAAGGTCGAGAGTTCAAATCTCTTTGGGCCCACTATTGTTGTTCCAATACCATTTCGATGATCTATACATATCCAAACCCGAATCGCCGGTTTCTGACACTGGAGTTTTTGTCACGACCGTATTTTCACTATCCAACGGCCTGTCTTTTTTGAGCCGTCGCGTTCCAAAAGTCCCCTCTCTTTTAATGATGATATTGCTTCTTGCACAGACCTGCGCGACTTTCCGATTGCATCCGCTGTCATGATCTGTGTTGCGTTCGGATATTCTTCCAAATATTTCAGGACGGCCGATTCAATAGGGCTGAAACCTTCAAGTGAGTTCTGCGCTTTATTTTGCGCTTTATTTTGCGCTTTATTTTCTTTGCCGACTGCAACAAGCAGATCGCGGTTATGCAAGATGTTATCCTTTCCAAAGATCAAATTCCCAAAAAATAGGTTCAGATACTCGTATGTCGAGTGGATTCCATTCTTATAGTCATTGTAGTTCGCTCTAACCAATGCATTCCTGAAATACCATGAATTCTCAGCGAATAGCTCATTTGTTACCGTGAAACCAAGCGTGCGAAGGTATTTTATTGCAAATACCGCAGTCGTTCTCGTATTGCCTTCGCCGAATGCATGTATCTGCCAGATTCCCGATATGAATCTCTGCATGTGTTCCGATGTCTGTTCTTTCGTCAGTCCGTTGTACCTGAACGCTTTCTCCTGTCCGAAGTCATAATCCAAGGTCGCTTGGATGCTGTCTGCACTGGCGTAATACACTGTTTTCCCATTAAGCACCCACTCGGCTTTGCTTATGTTATGGTCTCGTATCTTCCCCGCATGTGCATATATTCCGGCAAACAGTCTCTTGTGTATCGCTAAATATTCTGCAGGACTCAAAGTAAAGGTTTTCTCCGACAGTATCTCAGCTATACGGGCGGAGACCTTGTCCGCTTCTTCTCCACGGCCCTTATCTTCTCCGCGAGTCGGGTTTGCCGCATAATAGCTGTCTAAACGCTCCTTTACCTCGTCGAATGTTATGTCCCCGTCTATGTTATGTTTCGCAGTCTCGATCAGATAGGCTGACGGTTCTAGGCCATCAACCTGCTGCAGGCCTATCGCTGCCTGCCAGATGCTGCTCTTTTCTGTTTTATCAGGTTCTCCGAGCCGCTTATACTCATCCAGCTCCTTTAGTAGCGAAAGTTTTCTGCCGTTTGTCATATGACCTTACCTTCATCTTGCATTAGTCAAATATAGTGCTGTTGTAAGACCCGTAACCGTTATTTTACTGCATTGGAGGTGCACATCCTGAATTAGATCATTATGCAGGTGGGCCTATCCGGATTTGAACCCACTCGTTTGTCGATATCAAGTATCAGGTGCAGACAGCATCATTTTTTCTGGAATTCTCCGGTCTTCTTGTGTTTCACGACCCTTGAGCCTTCATTGTTGGACTTGAGGGTCTTGACGTATTCCTCGGCTTCTGCTTTCGTTCGGAAGAGTTTCGTCGCCTTTGCGGCGCCTTCCGCCTTTACCTGCCATTTTCCGTCATCTTCCCTTTTGGTTATATGCCAAACTTTGTTGTTAGGCTTCTTGGATTGTACCGGCTTCTCAGCCTTTTTATCTTCAACTGCCATTTTCGGCTCCGTCTTGACTTTATTCTCTTCAACAGGCTTATCTTTGGATGTCGCCCACGCAGCATCTTTTTTCCCTGTTTCCGGACTCGTTTCCTTTTTAGGCGCTTCCTCTTTTTTCTTGAACTTATCAAAGAAACCCATGCAGATCCCTCCTCATGTTCATCTCTGGTCCTTTACAAGGATCAGATGCCATCCGAAATCGGTTCTGACAGGACCTACAAGGTCCCCCTTCTTAGCCGCGAAGGCGGCATTCTCGAAAGAAGCGACCATCTGCCCCTTCCCGAACCACCCAAGATCCCCGCCGCTCTTTCCGGAAGGGCACTTGGAGTGTTTCTTCGCTACGTCCGCAAAATTCTTTCCATTTAATATCTCTGCTTTAAGTCCGTTCGCTTCTTTCTCTGAAGTTACTAGTATGTGTGCCGCATTTACCTGCTTTACCATAGTTGCGTAGCGTTTCATTGGTTTATATGTTGTCCGCATGGATCGTTTGAGAATGATTATATTTCCTCAACCTCATGCGGTGGAAGATGAACAGGACAAACAAGGCATTGATGGGAACCCTTCTGGGGATTGCCTCGGTTTACGCCGTTTTGGTATTCGTCTATACTCTGATGAACATAAACGGCGGAACATTAACGATAGCGTTCGATCCGTTTGGATTACTTGAGGGTTCGATAATACCCGATTCCGTACACGATGCGTATTGGGGTCTGATCGGGTTCTACACAGGTTTTGTTGAGGGGTCGAACGCAGACTACCTAACAATGGCTCTGTTCGCAGCAGGGTTTGCTCTTGTGGCGGCGGGATGCGCATCAAAGCCCACCAGGAATGTCAAGGGCAGTGACGACGACCCTCAGGAATACTTGTTCACCCACAGACCAAAAGCGTTCCTCAGATGCCTCATGGTGCCGTGGAACTCTATTGCCGCAGCATGGGGGTTCAAAAAAGTGCCGGTGGTGCTGCCCATAATATTCATACCGTTCATGCTGCCGTTCGCACTGATAATGGACATCATCCTGGCGGTGCTTTTTGCAATAGCATGGCTGTTCATGACTGT
>JAISVN010000149.1 GCA_031271555.1 Candidatus Methanoplasma sp. | reverse complement strand
CTTGTGCAGATAGTTATGGAATTCGGACAAGCCGGTTACGACGGGGTCATCACAGCGTTTGCGAACAGCATCGACTTCGCATTCCTGGCAGGCGGAGTGATAATGTTCATGCTGGTCTTCGTAGGGTGGTTCATACGCCCCAAAAGCAACAAAATGCTTGAAACAGAGGAAGAAGGACATCCTGAACAAGCGGTCAGCGAATGAATTTTTTTAAAACGGCAAGGGGTCCTGCCTATTCCATAAGAATAAGCAGGACTCCTATGCCTTATAGATTTAACGTTTTAATCCATAGCCGCAACGTTGAATGTCAGTTCAGCAATGGATTTGCAGTATTCCGCAATGCGTTTCGAACTGAACAGAACTATTTCTTTGGAAGGTGCTGTTGCGGTACTGAGTTCCACATTCTGCTTCGAAGTGGTTGAAACGTCGTTAACGATCCCTTCCGCCTCTTTTATCGTCTGCTCAGCCAGCATTATGTCTTTGTTGATCCAGCTGTTCACAGCGTTTGTGAAGAGGTTGGTGACCCTGTTCCCGAAATCCTTTGCATTTTCATCGGTCCAGCCAGTACCATGGTGGTCATTCATAATTTGAATGTAGCTCGACATGGTCATGGTGTGATCCCCTATGCTCTCCAAGATCTTACTCACGGAGAGGCAGGCGGCCAATTCAGACAGTGGGACGGTCATCCTATGGGACGCAGCAACATCTTTCTGCTGTATGCTGCACTGCCTCGATATGAGCCAGAATATCCTGTCAATCTGCATATCTCTGGACTCCATGTCCTTTATGTTCTCCAGGTCGCCGGTGAAAGCTGCATCATATATGTCGCGCATCATGCTTTTCACTATCAGCCTCATTCTTTCAATGGTCCTCTTTGGACCCAGAACATCATGTTCTATCAGGTCGGTGATCAATATGTGGGTGTCATCGGCTTCCACTATCTCCAAGCCTATGGAAGTCTGTACGAAGTTGGCAATAACCGATGCCACAGCGCTTGATATGGTGGTTTCCGATTTGACCAAGATCATCGAGTGTCCGGATATATATGCGCCTATGAGCTGCCTGAACAGGAATCCGCGATCTTTTATGTTCGTAACATCGATAACCTTCGTGCTTCGCTTTGGGAGAGGTGTAGTTCCTTTTGGATACAGCGAAAGACTGCCATCTGGCTGGGTCTGAACGCCAATAGTATCATTTTTCTTCAATCCAACCGAGCTTGCCCAATCTTTAGGGAGAGTGATCATGAACGATGATCCCCCAGTGATCTGCACACGTCTAACGTCCATGTACAGGACATCATCAGTCTAGCATTTAATTATATCTATATTTTTATTGTGTAGAATATATTTAATATATAGATAGATTTGACATTGTATTAAAAAATATATATTTAAATATATCATTTCAACACAATATTCATAATAATGAGATTGTTTACAAAATACGGATGCTCCGAAATGAATTTTGTAGCGTCTCCAAAGATGGGAGCAAGCATATACTTCCGGATCCGCCGGCAAGATGCCGTTCTGAGCTGTGTCTCAAACAGTCTAGATCGGGTTATTTTTCAATAATTTCGTAATAAATAACAGCTGTATTGCATAGAGAACAGGCACAGACAGTAGAGATATAGTGGGCCTATCCGGATTTGAACCGGAGTCAATGGCTCCCAAAGCCACAAGTATACCAAGCTAGCCCATAGACCCTTGGGCACTTGATGATGATAAAGATATTAAGGTTTGCGCAGGGGATCACAATTTACTTTTCATTTCTTCAATCAAAAGAGATATGGCTTTGCCCCTGTGGGAGACCGCGTTCTTCTCATCCATAGGGATCTCTGCGAACGACCGCTTTCCGTCATGGCTGAAAATAGGGTCATATCCGAAACCGCCGTTTCCTGCTTCTTTCTTGAGGATTATGCCTTTGCAGGAGCCTGTGACTATTATGTCCCTGCCTTTTATGTTGCACCCTATGCAGCATTTGAATTCCGCATCCCTGTTGCCAGCATCTGCCATGAGTCTCAGGACCCCTTTGTTCCCGATAGTTTTCTGAACATACGCGGACCACACTCCCGGAAACCCTTTGAGGTCGTCTATGAAAAGCCCGGAGTCATCGATTATGAAGTCCGATATTCCCATGCCTTTGAGCTCGTCCATACCTTTTCTTACGACCTCTTCCAATTCTGACGACTGGATCTCGTCGTAAGGCACTCTGAGGTGGACCATCTCTATGCCCAGTCCCTCAAGGCAGCGCTGATATTCCTCCACTTTCCCGGGATTAGAAGTTATTACGTTCAATTTCAAGTATATCTGCCTCTGTTCTTGATCTCTTCCAGCTTCCTTAGGAGTTTCTCCGGCTCTTTCTTCCTCTCTATGTACGACCTCATGCACTCACGGAAGCCGTCTGCCAGATCAGGGTGCGCCGAGTTGAATGCCCTCTCGAGAAGATGCATGTCGACACCCAGGTCTTCGAGTTCGGCCTTGGTCTTTCCCATCGAGAGATCTATCATGCAGATCGCACCCTCATTGGTCATTATCATGTTCGAAGTAGTAAGGTCTCCGTGACTTATTCCCGAGTTATGCAGGTCCGCCACGGCCCTGCCGATCGCACCGCATATTTCGGCCGCGGCATCGGGGTCGCGGTCCAGCAGTTCTTTGACCCTTTCGCCCCTGACCTTTTCCATGGTTATGGAGAATTCCTTCAGGTCTATGTCGTATACCACCGGGGTCCTGACGCCCGCCTTTCTGGCCTCCCTCATGAGTCTGGCCTCGTTTTTCATTCTGGATGAGCGGAGCTCCTCGTCAAGTTCGGCTGCGCGGTACCTTTTCGGTCTCCTTACCTTTATCAGGACATCTCTTCCAAGAAAACATGATGGGAGCAGTTCGGCCTCCGCCCCTTTGGCCGCTGGTATCGGGTCCGCCATGGAGGTCAATCCGCAAGCTCATGTAAATAAATAGTCATAATTTCATACTAAGCCAATGAGATATACAATAACGGGAGACAATCTGCAGTTTGTAAATGTACAATTGGAGGCAAACGAGGTCCTTCAGTCCGTGGCCGGAAGCATGGCGTACATGACAGGCAACATGGTCATGGAAGCAAAGATGCAGGGAGGTCTCATGAGAGGGCTCGGCAGAGCGCTCTCCGGTGCATCTCTCTTTCTGGTAGAGTATAAGTCCAAGGGCGGCACCGGAATAGTCGGACTCGCAGGGTCCGCACCCGGTAAGATCGTGGACCTGGACATCGGAAAAGGCAGATGGATAGTCCAGAAGACCGGATATCTCGGGTCGCAGGAGACGGTCGACCTGAAGATCGCATTCCAGAGGAAACTGGGCAACATATTCTTCGGCGGAGAGGGACTCGTGCTCCAGGAGCTGAGCGGAACAGGCATCGCTTTCGTCGCCGCGTGCGGCGACTTCAACATAGTCGACCTGAAACCCGGAGAGCAGTACAAGGTAGCGACCTCCAAAGCTGTAGCTTGGCAGGACTCGGTTACCTACGATATAACGGCGGCAGGCGGTATCAAGACGGCCCTGTTCGGAGGAGAAGGATTGTTCGTTACAACGCTGACCGGACCCGGGAAGATAATAATCCAATCCATGACGCTTTCCGAACTCGCATTCGCACTGATACCGTACCTTCCGACGAACAGATGAGGTGAGAAAATGGCATACGCAGGAAGGACCGGACGCAACAGCATGCTCGGATCGGCGATCGGCATCGTGCTGCTTGCAGCAGCGATAGTCGTATTGGTCGTATTCGTTGCTCTGAATCCGCATATAATCGAAAATTTGGCATACATAGCGCTGATCGTCATCGCTGCGATCGTGATAATCGCGGTCATAGTATACCTTGCAATGGCCATATTGGCGCTCCCGTACTATGTCGCAAAGGGAGAAGAGTACCAGACA
>JAISVN010000083.1 GCA_031271555.1 Candidatus Methanoplasma sp. | reverse complement strand
CTCCAGATTGCCGAACTCATAGTAGCGGTATGCGTCGCTTATGAGGGGCTCGAACGTTTGCTGATACTTCGTTTGGCCTGTTGCTCCCAGGGATGCGGATGTGCGTCCGTGGAAGCCGTTAAGGGCCGACATTATCTTGCTGCGTTTCGTATAGCGCACTGCGAGCTTCATCGCCCCTTCGTTGGCCTCCGCGCCGCTGTTCACGAAGAGCGAGCGTTTGAGACCGTTTGGGGATATCTCTGCCAGCTTCTCTCCGAGCTCCGCCTGCTCGCCCACGTAGTAAAGGTTGGAGACGTGAATCAGCTTCGACACCTGCTCCTGCATGGCCTTCACCCACTCCGGATGTGCATATCCTATCGAGTTCACGGCTATGCCTGCCACAAGGTCCAGGTATTCCTTTCCTTCCGTATCGTAAAGATATGCTCCCTTTCCGTGGGTGAATGCGATATCCATGCGTCCGTAGTTCTGGAAAAGATATTCTGAACTGAGCTCTTTGATCTCTTTGAAATCCATCTTGATCACTTCGTTATCACTGTTCCGTGTGGAACGTTCTTCATAATGTCTGTGAGAATGCTGCGCGGATCCTTTCCGTTCACCATGCGCACGGCCTTCACTCCGGCGTTCAATGCGCTGCGGCATGCTTCCACCTTAGGGATCATGCCTCCGGAGATCACTCCTTTCGATATCAGAACATCCACTTCGTCCAGCGTCAGCTTGTCGACCTTGGAGTTCGGGTCCTTCACGTCGAGAAGTATGCCGGGGACATCCGTTATCGTTATGAGTTCTTCGCATTCTATTCCCGCGGCTATGCCTGCCGCCATCGTGTCGGCGTTGACATTCAGGCGGTTGCCTTTATCATCCTCTCCTATCGGATATATTACGGGGGTCACTTTGCTTTTCAGAAGGTCCAGCAGGGTATCCGGGTTGACGTCCACTACCTCGCCTACCAGACCGAGGTCCACCGTCACCTCTTTGCCGTTGTCATTGACCGTGAAGGGTTCCTTCTTCTTGCAGAGCGTACAGAGATAGCCGGGCATGCCTATGGCCGCCACATCGGATTCTGCGAGATTCTCCGTGACGTACTTGTTCATTTTTCCGAGTACCTCTTCGACCACTTCCAGGACCTTCTCGTCGGTTATTCTGAGTCCTGCCACCTTCTCGGGCTGCAGGCCTCTTTTTTCCATCTCGGCTGATATCTCGGGGCCTCCGCCGTGCACCAATACGATCTTCAGGCCTTTTTTGACGAGCTCCGCTACCTCTTTGGACAGGCGCATCATGTCCTCTTTTCCGCTTATGGCGTTGCCGCCGAACTTTACAACGAATATCTTCATGCGATCACGTTGCGTATTCTGCGTTGATGCGCACATAATCGTATGTCAGGTCGCATCCCCATCCGGTCGCCGACTCCTTGCCGAGCGACAGGTCCACTGCTATTATCACTTCTTTGTTGTCCATGGCCATGCGCACGACCTCTACCGCACGCTCCTCCTGGAACACCGGCGCGCCCGAGTCCAGGATGGGCACTTCCATGTCCCCTCCTTTGATCGTGAGGCGGACATCCTCAAGGTTGAACTTGCATCCGCTGTTCCCGAGGGCCATCATTATGCGCCCGTAGTTCGGGTCCGCGCCGAATATCGCGGATTTGACCAAAGGTGAGTTGATTATCTGGTGTACTGCTTTGCGCGCATCGTCCTTTGTCTCGGCGCCTGTCACCTGCACCTCAATGAGCTTTGTCGCGCCTTCTCCGTCCAATGCTATGGTCTTCGCGATCTTCATCATCACGGATTCCAGCGCCCCTATGAACTCCGAATCCTCGTCTGCGAACTTTCCTCCGGCCTTTCCGTTGGCCATGAGGATCGCGGTGTCGTTGGTCGACTGGTCCCCGTCGACGGATACCATGTTCAGGCTGTTGTCGAGGATCTCCTGCCATTTGCCGTTGAATTTCGGCGATAGCGAAGCGTCGGTGGTCACCACTGTCAGCGTCGTTCCGTGGAGGACCTTGAGGTGCGGAGATATCATTCCGCTTCCCTTCGACACCGCCGATATGTACACGAGCGTACCGTCCTCAAGGCGTACGCGGACGGCGAATTCTTTCTTTATTGTGTCTGTGGTCATTATCGCTTCGGCGAACAGCGAATCCGCTTCGCGCCCTATGTCAAGCTCGCGTGCGGCGCGGTTTATCCCATAGCGGATCTTGTGCATGTCCACGAAACGTCCTATCAGTCCTGTGGACATTACCCCGACCTCTGAGGGATCGATGTCCAGCTCTGCGGCGACTGTCTGCTTCATCGACATGACGTCCTCTATCCCGCGGCGTCCGGTCAGTGCGTTGGCGTTACCGCTGTTTATCACTACCGCCGAAAGCTTTGGCGAGTTCTCCTTCATCATCACCTGCACCGGCGCCGCTTTCACCTCGTTGCTTGTGTAGCCTACGAACGCTGATGCCGGTTCTTCGGAGAATACCATCCCCAGATCCAATGCGCGGTACTTCACGCCGCTGTGTACGCCTGCGGCCTTGAACCCCTGAGGGGTCGTTATTCCTCCTTCTATGACCTCTATCATTTTCATACACCCAGTCCAGGATTGTCTATTCCTGATGTTTCTTTTTTACCAAGCATAAGGTTCATGCACTGTACCGCCTGACCGGATGCTCCCTTGACCAGATTGTCCAATACCCCGAATGCCACCAGTTTGCTGCCTATGACGTTCGACGACACGTGCGCATGATTCGATCCCACTACCGCACGTATAGACGGCTCTTTCACATAATGGACGAAATGCTCTTTGCCGTATTGCTTATCGTATATCTTCGAAATGTCCTCGTCGGACACTTCCTTATTGAGTTTCATGTAGCATGAGGAAAGTATCCCGCGGACGATGGGTATAAGCTGGGGGATCATCGTCACATCCGCATCCACGCCCGAGAACATGCCTATGGCATCCTCTATCTCCGGAGTGTGGCGGTGCGTACCTACGCTGTAAGGTATCACGGACTCGCCGCAGAAAGGGTGGTGGAGACGCGGCGAAGGCACCATGCCCGCCCCGGATGTTCCGCTCTTCGCGTCGGCCGTTATGTCATTGTCGACCACTCCCGCCTTCATCACCGGCGCGCATGCCAGTATCACCGAGGTGGCATAGCACCCCGGGTTTGCGACAATATCCGCTTTCTTTATTTTCTCGCGGAAGAGTTCCGGAAGACCGTATACCGCATCCTGCAGATTCTTCGGGTCGGTATGTTCATGCCCATACCATTTGGAGTATTCTTTGACATCATGGAGACGGTAGTCGCCCGAAAGGTCTATGACCTTGATGCCCGCCTCGACGAGGCGCGGGACCTCCTCCATCGCAACTCCGTGGGGGGTCGCGACGAAGACCATGTCCAGATCCTTGGTCTCGCTTATCTTCTCTGTGAAAGGGATGTCTGAGTATCCTTTCAGAAATGTGTGTATGTCGGATACTTTCTTCCCCGCGTTCTGACGGGACGTAAGCGCAGCTAATTCAACGTCAGGGTGGGTGCAGAGCAGGCGCGAAAGTTCGCTCCCCGTGTATCCTGTTCCTCCAATTATTCCTACCTTGTCCATTTTTGTACTTCCGTTTGCTAAAGCGTAAAAACGGCTCAGTATAAAACACCGATATATGGGTATTGTTCGAAACAAGACATTCACTGTCGGATAAGTTGCACGACTGACAGGAATGGCGATGCGAAAACACAATGTGGCTTGAGCAACAGGGGTGTCACTACAACAATGAGGATCTGTATGCGATGCCCTTTGAATTGTATTGTTTAAATGAAGGGGACAACGATTTAAATAAAGAATAGCCATCAAGAGAATGATATAAATGGCATGCGAAAACGAAGCGAACATATCAAAGGGCAAAAACGGCAGAGACAAAGTGGTTCTGGCATATTCCGGAGGATTGGACACGTCGGTGGCCATAAAATGGATCCAGGACAAATACGATCTTGACGTTATAGCTGTCGCAATAAATGTGGGGCAGCCGCCCAGCAGCGATGATATTATCGCAAGAGCCATAAGGAACGGGGCCGTGAAAGCCGAGTTCGTCGATGCTAAGGACGAGTTCGTGGAGGAATACATCTGGCCGGCCCTGAAGGCCAATGCCATGTATCAGAACATATATCCCCTCAGCACCGCCATAGCCAGACCTCTTATCGCAAAGAAACTGGTGGATGTCGCCAAAAAAGAAGGCGCCATGTATATCGCACACGGCTGCACCGGCAAAGGGAACGACCAGGTAAGGTTCGACGTGGGCATCGTTTCCATGGACCCGGACCTGAAGATAATAGCGCCCATAAGGGAATGGGTTATGACCCGCGACGAAGAGATCGATTATGCGAACAAGAACGGCATCGAGATAATCGTCAAGAAAGAAAGCCCTTACTCAAGGGACGAGAACCTCTGGGGGGCATCCTGCGAGGCAGGAGTGCTCGAGGATGCCTGGGCAGAACCCCCTAAGGACGTGTGGGTGCACACGGTTGACCCGATCGAGGCCCCTAACCAGCCCGAGTACATCGAGATAGAGTTCGAGAAAGGGATACCGGTCGGACTCGACGGAAAACGCATGGGCGGGATCGAATTGATAGAATCGCTCTACAAGATCGCCGGAAGGAACGGCGTGGGCCGCATCGACCACATCGAGGACCGTTTGGTAGGAATAAAGAGCAGAGAGGTCTACGAATGCCCGGCCGCTGAGGTCCTTATAACTGCGCACCGCGCATTGGAAGCGATGACCGTGACAAAGGATGTCATAGAATTCAAGAGAGGCATAGAGCAGAAGTTCTGCGAACTTGTCTACAACGGTCTTTGGTTCGGAGGACTGAGAGAACCGATCAACGCATTCATCGATAAGACGCAGGCATACGTCTCCGGAACGATAAGGTTGAAGCTCCACAAAGGGAACTGCACGGTCGTAGGCCGCAAGTCCTCATACTCACTGTACGACACCGGACTTTCCACGTACGGAAAGGACGATCATTTCGACCACAAGTCCGCCGTTGGTTTCATCTATTGCTGGGGCCTTCCCGACAGGACCGCCGCACGGGCCCACAACAAGAAGTGATAGCATGGCTAAACAGGCACTTTGGTCAGGAAGGTTCGAAGGGGAACTTGATGAATCGGCTTTGAAGTTCACATCCTCTCTGGATGTAGATTCCGCACTCGCGTTCTACGATGTAATGGGATCGCTTGCGCACGCAAGGATGCTGAAGAAGCAGAAGATAATACCCGCCGAAGATGCCGACGTCATAATAAACGGTCTCATATCGATAGTGTCAGAGATGGAGAAGGGAGAATTCAATATCGATGAATCGCTGGAGGACATCCACACCAACATCGAGTTCAAACTCACGTCCATGGTTGGCCCCGTCGGGGGGAAACTCCACACCGGCCGCAGCAGGAACGACCAGGTCGCAACCGACCTCAGGATGTACCTCAGAGATGTCATCCTGGAAGCGGTCATGGACATCGACACCCTTGCAATGAGCATGCTGAAGGTCGCGGAGGATCACGGAGATACGATAATGCCCGGTTTCACCCACATGCAGCATGCGCAGCCGATAACCCTCGCCCAGCATATGCTGGCGCATGTCTTCAGGCTGTCGAGGGATGCGGACAGGTTCTT
>JAISVN010000080.1 GCA_031271555.1 Candidatus Methanoplasma sp. | reverse complement strand
GAACCAGGTCCTGCAGAACAACAGGAGGAAGTGAAATGCAGGACGGGACATATCTGAGCCAGACGCTCTCACTCGTCGTGAGGGAGCTCAAACACTGGTACAGAAGCAGGATGCAGATGTTCATGGTCGTGATACAGCCGCTCATCTGGCTGGGCCTGTTCGGTTTCGCAATGAACGGGCTCATGAGCCAGTTCGCCACGGGCCTTGACTACTTCAGCTTCCTGGCCCTGGGCATGGTCATAATAACCGCCCTCACCACCTCCATGAATGCGGGGATGTCGCTCATATGGGACCGCAGGTTCGGATTCCTCGACAAGCTCAAGGCTGCGCCCGTACCGAGAGGGGTCATACCTCTGTCGAAGGTGCTGGCCACGACCGTGAAGGCTGTGGTGCAGTCGCTCCTCGTTCTGGTCATAGCGCTGTTCCTCGGCCTGAGCCCGGACGGACTCTCAGCGGTAAGCATACTGACCATCGTTGCCACCGTGGTATGCGTAGCGCTCACATTCTCATCGATCTTCGTGGCAATGGGGCTCATGATAAAGAGCCAGGAAGTGCTGATGGGAGTGAACATGCTGCTGAACCTCCCGCTGATGTTCGCATCCGGCGCGATGTTCCCGACAACTGCGCTTCCCGATGCTCTGAAGATAATAGCCAACGGGAATCCCCTGACGTACGCCGCGGATGCCATAAGGCAATCCTGGGGAGGAATGGACCAGATGATATCCGTCACCGGACTTTCGCTCGGGCAGGACCTGACCATCATGGCCCTGATCGCGGTAGCCGTGACCCTGGCCGGAATGTTCTTCGCCAGAAGGGCGCTGAAAATGGAGTGATTATGGCTGTCTGAGACGCAGATCATCGCGCATGCCGCATAGGATGGCCGCATCTGCTTTTGTATGTAAGAAACCTTTTTAACCAAACATTTTGTTGTTATCAACGATCGATTTGCGGATAGACCAGCTCATACTGGATGTGTTCGGAGAGTTCTCTGCTTTCATAATGCTGCTTTCTGCAGTAATGATACTTGCAATGATCTTCCTAGAGCGCGCAGAACCAAGAACGATAGCGATGTGGATGGCCGTACTGATCCTTGTGCCGGTCATAGGGTTCTTCATATACCTCTGCTTCGGGCAGACCTTCTACCATAGGAAACAGTTCGCAATAAAGAACGTGAGCGACCAGGAACTGGCACATATAAAGGAAGAGGCTCTCAACGAGATCAACAAGGAAATGGTCACAGAAGAGAACGAAGAGGGCCTCAGATTCGCAAGGTCCATGCTGGAAGCTGGAGGGTCGCTCTACAGCAGCAACAACTCCATAAAACTGTACACTCTGGGCGAACCTTTCTTCAAGGACCTGCTGGAAGACCTCAGGAAAGCAAAGAGCTTCATCCATGCGGAATACTACATAGTTAGGAACGACGAGCTGACGAACAGGTTCATAGACATTCTAATAGAGAAGGCCAAGAGCGGCGTCGAAGTGAAGTTCATGGTGGACGCCGTAGGATTCAACCGCGGGCTCAACAAGCGCATAAAGGAGCTCCGCAGAGCTGGAGGGCAGTTCACGCTCTTCCACAGAGCGATAACGGTGCTGCTGAGCCCAAGGAAGCAGAACAGGAACCACAGGAAGCTGGCGGTCATAGACGGCACCGTAGGGTACGTATCAGGGTTCAACATCGGCGACGAGTACCTCGGAAAGGGGGAGATGGGATTCTGGAGGGACACCGGCGTAAGGATAGAAGGGCAGAGCGCGGTGCCGATCAACACCAGATTCTTCATGGACTGGGGCTACGCCACAAAGAAACAGCTTGACGCCTGCGCAGAGAACATCGAGAAGTACTTCCCGGTGGAAAGGGGAAGGAGATTCGGGAACGATGTCATGCAGCTGATCTCCGGAGGCCCGGACACCAAGAACAATCCGATCGAACTGCAGTACCTGAAACTGATAAACAGCGCGAAGAAGACGCTGTACGTCCACACTCCGTATCTGGTGCCGACCAGCGAGATCCAGAAGGCGCTGATACTGTCAGCCTGCTCGGGAGTGGACGTCAGGATAATAATGCCGGACAAACCGGACCACCTCTTCGTGTTCTGGGTCAGCGTCCTCAACGCGGGAGAGCTGATGCAGAACGGCGTGAGGATATACCAGTACCAAGGAGGTTTCGTGCACTCCAAGACGCTAGTTGCGGACGGGGAGTTCTGCTCAGTGGGATCCGCGAACCTGGACCTCAGGAGCATGCGCCTGAACTTTGAGACCAATGCGATGATCTATTCGAAGGAGATAGGCGCGGAGATGAACAGGACCTTCCTTGAAGATCTGGAGAAATGCAGGGAGTACAGCCTCGAAGAGTTCTCGAAACTTACGAGGCGGGATAACATCAAGATAAGCATCGCGCGCCTTTTCAGCCCCTTGGCTTAAATAAAAGGGTCAACCTTTTAATACTCCTTCTTAATTGGAGTGTCAAGCCTCGCCGCATATATAATGATCGGAGAATCAAAATATGGCAAGAATGCACACAAGAAGAAAGGGCAGATCCAGTTCAAAACGCCCCATGATAACCGAGAACCCCGAGTGGGTTCCTCTCTCAGCCACCGAGATAGAGGATCTCATCGTACAGTTCACCGAGCACGGATACACATCCGCCAGGATAGGACTTACACTCAGGGATCAGTACGGAGTGCCGGACGTCAAATTGGCGACCGGGAAGACCGTCACCGAGATCATGAAGGAAAAAGGAGTCATGCCCGACCTTCCGGAAGACCTTTCCAACCTTATGAGAAGAGCCATCTCCCTCAATGTTCACCTTAAGAGCAACAGGGGAGATGTTTCCAACCGCAGGGGACTCAACCTGATCGAGGCAAAGATCAGGAGACTGGAACGCTACTACAAAATGAACGGCGTCCTGCCCAGGAACTGGAAATACTCTCTCGAGAACGCTGAGATAATGCTCAAGTGAGGGTCTTATGGACGATACCGTCCTCCCTTCCAAACTACTTACAACCTTATCAAAGGCTGTCGACATCGTCAACAGCCACGATTTCATTCAAGTCTATTCTCACTACGATGCGGACGGCATATCCGCCGCGTCGATAATCGCAAAGACGCTTCTCAGAGCCGGGAAGGAGTTCAGGGTCACGCTCTTCACGAGCCTGAACGACCCGAACATGGAGATCATAAAGAACACTCCTTCGGAATGCATAATCATCAGCGACCTCGGCGCATCTTACATAAAGCAGCTGGATGCGCTCGAATGCGATGTCGTTGTCCTGGACCACCATACCGTAGAACAGCAGGCGGAGAGGATCTGCTATGCGAATCCGCACCTGTACGGTATCGACGGGATGACGTCGGGGTGCGGCGCAACGATGGCGTTCCTGTTCTCGATCTCAATGAACAAGAAGAATTGGGACCTTGTTCAGGTCGCATTCGCCGGGATCGCCGGGGACAGACAGCACATAAACGGCATGAAAGGGCTGAACATCTACCTTTACGAAGGGGCGCTGGAAAGAGGGCACATAAAGGCGCTGGAAGGATCGATGATACCTCCGGGGCAGCTTACGTCTGAGCTCTATCTTTCAACGGATCCGTACATCGTAGGAGTGAGCGGCAATGCGGAAGGCGTTGCAGAATTACTTGACTCCGCGGGGGTCGGGAGGGAGAAGTACTCCAACGATCTGACGGACGATGAAAGAAGGAAGCTTTCGTCGCTTATCGCTTTGAGGCTTGTTAGCCAAGGGACCCCGATGCAGACGATGTTCGAGCTTTCACGCACAAGATATCAGCTGAAGGACTGGAATATGGACGCCGAGACATTGGGCTCGCTGCTGAACGGATGCGGGCGTCTGGGTCTAGGCGGGGTCGGAGTATCTGCGGGGATTGGTGATTCAAAGAGCCTGTCCGAGGCTGAAAGGCTAGAGACTACTTCAAGGTCGCAGAGAATGGATGGGGTGCTGTCGCTGCAGAAAGCGGGACTGAACCAGATGGAGAACATCCAATGGTTCGACAGTTCGACATTGGGATTCACAGGCATGATCTGCGGCATCGCTATGCAGTTCATGGGGAATCCGTCAAAGCCCACGATCGGGATCAACCGCTCGGATGATGTGGCGAAGATATCCGGAAGAGCGACGTTCGAACTTTTGGACAAGGGGGTCGACCTCTCTGTAGCACTGAAAGAAGCGTGTGCGTCAGTGGGTGGGACAGGT
>JAISVN010000075.1 GCA_031271555.1 Candidatus Methanoplasma sp. | reverse complement strand
CCGTTCCGCCCTTGTACTCTTCGATGGAAACCTCTTCTCCGCTGGTCTTGAGGACGAAGTAGGTATCCTTTCCCTTGGGCGCGGTCTTTTCTTCCTTGCCCTTGAAATCCCTTGAAAGTTCCGAAAGCGGGTGCCCTTTGCATTTTATGTCGAACGCTTTGTACCACCCGAACGGCGCGCGGGATACCTCTGCGCCAGAGGATTCGATGTTCTTCTTCATGAGG
Organism: Candidatus Methanoplasma sp.; assembly: GCA_031271555.1. Lineage (GTDB taxonomy): Archaea > Thermoplasmatota > Thermoplasmata > Methanomassiliicoccales > Methanomethylophilaceae > Methanoplasma. The sequence goes on along the minus strand of JAISVN010000075.1, from coordinate 5,609 downwards.
TCGAGCATCTCAATGCTGGCCTTCGGTTTGGCGAGGTCGCTGCTCAGGTGGGCGTACGGATAGAGCATTATGCGCTCTGCACCGACCTTCTCCATCGTTGCGATTATATCCTTGGATGCCTCGGCCGCTACCTGTTGGATCTTGCTCTCATCGTCGCTTTCGACTGTGATGAAGACCACAAGGACCTCCTTCATCATCCCGTTGTGCAGGTTTTCAGGTATCTCTTCGGCGACTTTCGTCTTGTCTTTTGCCTCAAACTCCATCGAGTCGGCATGAATGTACAATGCTCTCATCGGACCAGCGTTCCTTTTTATTCTTCGGCTTCTCCACAGAAAGAGAGCCGATCCTATTCTATCGCATGTTGGGGGTTATATAAAAACGTTTGAATGAATATATCACTTCTTAGGATATTTACCGCATATATTTTTATAATGAACACACATTGCAAGAATCGGTATAATGGCTGACGATGAGTTCAAAGTCAAGAAAGAAAGAGACCCGATAATGATGGTCTGCTTCGTGGTGTTCTTGCTGGCGGTATGCGCCGTTTCCGGTGCCACTGTCTACAACAACTATCTGAAAGCTGACGACACTATGGCCGTCACCGGAAGCACTGTTTCCGTAAATTACATAGGAACGTATTATGCGTACTACGGTGAGGAGAACAGTGCGGTCTTTGATACCAGCCACTGGTCTATCGCAAACAACGGCGAGATCCTCAAAAGCAATGACTTCACGCTCAACGCAGAATCAAGCTACAATCCCCTGAGTTTCACAGTGGGAGGCACATCGGTCCTCACAGGGTTCGGCAATGCCGTCATAGGGCATAAAGTAGGGGATAAAGTACTGGTAAAACTCCCGGCCGGAGAAGGATACAATGCGGCCGAGACCACCGTTACGGTCAGCGCCTCTCAGGCATTCACTATACAGTCCACAGAGACCCTGACCTCTGCGCAGTTCAAAGAGATATATGGATACGATCTCAAAGGCTATGAGGAGATGGAGAAGTCAGTCTACGGCTGGCCCGCATCGGCATCGTACAACACCGGTAACGATACGATAACCATAACATACCACCCTCAGGCCGGATCATCCTACGTCATGCTGGATAACGACTTCGGGAAAGTAACCCTTAACGTTACCTCTCTCGGAAGCGACATCTCGTTCACATACTCCATATCGGACTACAAGGTGGTTTCGACCTCCGGTGAGATAGAGATGATCATGCTGGACTTCGGGACGCAGAAATGGTACATCAACTCGGTGACCGATAACAACGGAGTCGCGAACTCATTCACGTACAGAACGACCGAAGAGAGATACAACCAGGACCTGTACTTCGAGATAGAGATCGTTTCAATAGGCTGATTAAAACCCAGCCATTTTTGATTTTTTACCTTTTACTTATCTGAGATTCAGTATAAGTTCCAACTTCGATAATACGTCCGATGGGTCTTGGCCGAGTATCTTGACGGTCTTTCCGTTCTTCTGATCCACATCCGATATCGCATCGGGGACCATTCCGGTCTTTGAGATCATGCTCTTCGTGGCCGCAGCCCAAAGCGGGTTCCCTTTGCGTCCGGACTGCATTGTGTAGAGGCCTATCTCCTCAAGGAGGTCGAGAGTATCATTTGCCGGGAATATGTTGATTATGCTCCTTATGCTTGGGTCTTTCTTCATGGCCTCAAGCAGTATGAAGGACAAATGTCCCGCCGCTCCGAACTTCGCCGCTCCGTTCTTTACCAGCAGGCCGTTCTTCAGAGTGATCTTCTTATCGATGGCCGCAACATCCTCAGGCCCTGCGGCGTTTTTGGTAGCATATGCTATGTTCAGACCGTTCTTGGGTATGAGGTTGTGAGGCAGAGTATCTATAATGCGGTCCGCTGCGGCCTCAAGAGAGTCCAGGACGTTGAACCTGTCCGATTCTTTGTTCGAACCGCTTAACGAGGCCATCGGGTTGACTATCAGCTCACCCTTTCCGACTGCATACTGCATCTCGATGGACCTTTGGATAAGCTCTCTTGAATTCAATACCGAGTTGACGATGTCCGACCCTTTGGCAAGATTCGCAGTTATGAAGGATGAAAGGATGCATCCGCTGCCGTGGCCGGCTTTGTTCAGACGGGGTTTGTTCATTATTGTGAATTCTGATGAAAGGTAAAGGTAGTCTGTGATGTTCTTGGTATCCATGTGTCCGCCTTTCAGAAGCACCGAGGAACCCTGTTTGCCTATTATCTCGCAGGCCAGCATAGCGTCGTCCTCATTGTTTATCTTCATGCCCGACAGCGCCTCGGCCTCGAATCTGTTGGGGGTCACGAGTTCGCATATCGGGAGCAGATTCTCTTTAATTGCCCTCTTCAGCCCGTCCTTGGACAGAGAATCTCCGACAGTTGCGACCATCACAGGATCGACCACAAGAGGCATCTCATGGTCCTCCAGAATGTCTACGATCGTATCGACTATTTCCGCACTGTAAAGCATCCCGGTCTTGACCGCACCTATGTCACAATCCTTAAGGATCGTTTCCAGCTGTTCTTTCACTATCTCTTCCGGGACCGGGTGGATGTTGCTGACGCTTCTGGTGTTCTGGACGGTGACCGCAGTTATCACTGTTGTTGCATGGACCCCGAGCGCTGCCATGGCCTTTATGTCGGCCTGGATCCCGGCTCCGCCTATTGAATCGGATCCGGCAATGGTAAGTGCGGTTTTCATAGCTTGGACTAACCACATCAATGTATTTAAAATAAGGATGATTTTTCGACATATTGCTGTCATATGGATCCTTATTTGCAGAAGTAATCGTTAATCGTCGAACGCATGAAACGCTTGATAACAAATAAATAAAAGCTCTGCCTAAACTCAAGCGATGAAGGTCTTCAGCACGCATTTCGTTCTCAAAGGAAAATCGGATTATAAGGACCTGGCCCCAGTATTTCCGGATATATTGAAAGCTCTGTTAGATGAGATCGGGCAGATGCCTGAGGAAGAAGAGATACTTCAGATGTTCATCGACATGAACATGGTCGATCTGGAGAGGAACAGGAAACCCGAAGGATACAACAGAAAAGGCAAGATCAGGATGATCTTCCCGACCGACAGGAAAGAGTTCTATCTCAAATCCTACAGCAAGACAACCGACCTTTCAAAGATGTCGGACATCATAGGTAGTATGCTGACATCCGCCGGCGTGAAGTTCGATGTCGTTCAGAACGATCGGACGGATTTTGACTGAATATATAGTTAAATAGATTAATTCGGACCGCTTTGCTCCCTCGCAGAGGGTTTACAAATGAATAAACAGAGCAAAGACAACATCCCGGCAGGTCCGAACAACAAGAACGGACTGGGATTCGAGACACTTCAGCTGCATAAGGGACAGGAGAGCCCGGACCCGGTATCCGATGCAAGGGCGGTCCCAATATATCTGACAACATCTTATGTTTTCAAAGACTGCAAGACCGCTTCGGAAAGGTTTGCTCTGACCGACCCCGGGAACATATACGGCCGTCTTGGGAACAATACGCAGGCCGTTTTGGAGGACCGCATCGCAGCACTCGAGGGCGGGTCCGCCGCACTGGCTACCGCATCGGGCGCAGCGGCGATCGCATACACGCTGCAGAATGTAGCTTTTGCAGGCGACCACATAGTGGCCGCCAACAACCTTTATGGCGGAACGTACAACTATCTTACTCACACCTTCTCGAAATATAACGTGAAAACGACATTCGTTGACCCAGCCGATCTGAGCAACTTCGAGAATGCGATACAGAAGAACACAAAAGCGATATTGATCGAGACATTCGGGAATCCCAATTCTGACTTCATCGATGTGGAAAAGGTGGCGGAGATAGCCCACAGGCATGGGATCATACTTGTGGTCGACAACACCTTCGCCACGCCCTTCCTGTACAGGCCCCTGGAACATGGGGCGGACATCGTCGTGGAATCTGCCACCAAATTCATAGGGGGCCACGGGACGGTGCTCGGCGGCCTCATAATCGAAGGAGGCAAGTTCGATTGGGGTGCAAGCGGAAGATATCCCCAGCTGGTGGAGCCCGATGCAAGCTATCATGGCATAAGCTTCTACAAAGCGGCGGGTCCGGCAGCATTTGTCACAAGGATAAGGGCCGTGATCCTCAGGGACACCGGGGCGGTCATATCTCCTGTCACAGCCTTCGTTCTCCTGCAGGGACTTGAGACACTATCTCTGCGTGTGGAAAGGCACGTGCAGAATGCCCTTGAGGTCGTGAGATACTTAAGCAGCCACCCGAAAGTTGAGAAAGTGAACCACCCGTCGCTCAAGGACCATCCGGGTCATGAGCTCTATACCAAGAACTTCCCCAACGGCGCAGGTTCGATATTCACCTTCGACATCAAAGGCGGAGAGAAAGAGGCGGTGAAGTTCATCGACAGCCTCAAACTCTTCTCGCTGCTGGCGAACATCGCCGACATGAAGTCCCTGGTTATACACCCGGCGACCACCACCCACAGCCAGCTCAACGATGTCGAACTGAAGGAGCAGAAGATAAACCGCAATACGATACGCCTCTCCATCGGCACCGAGGCGATAAAGGACATAATTGCGGATCTGGACCAAGCATTCGGCAAGGTCTGATCAAACTTCTTTAAGCAGGTCGTCCCAGCAGCCCTCTATGAGGCCGACCTCCTGCCTTACTTTCTCATCTCTTTCCATCAGAGCGCTGACGGCCTCGGTGATCTGCATGTCGGTGGCTCCGGAGGACGTCCCTCCGTAAGACAGCCTTCTGTCGACGCACGCTTTGATCGGGAGTATGTCATAGACATCCTTTTCTATTGAACCGGAGAACTTTTTGAATTCATCAAGAGTGAGATCCTCGAGTTTCTTTCCGTGTTCGATGCAGTATCTTACGGATTCCCCGACGATGCCGTGTGCGTCCCTGAACGGCACGCCCTTCGTGACGAGATAGTCGGCGAGATCGGTCGCATTTATGAATCCTTTTTCAACGGCGGCCAGCATGACATCTTTGTTGACCTTCATGGTGGAAATGACCTTCGATAGCATGTTGGCGCAGTCCGACACTGTCGCCATGGAGTCCATCATCGGCCCCTTGTCCTCCTGTAGGTCCCTGTTGTATGACAGCGGAAGGCCTTTCATCATGACGATGAGCGACACAATATCCCCAACCACGGTGCCGGCCCTTCCTCTGATAAGCTCAGCGATGTCCGGGTTCTTTTTCTGGGGCATTATCGATGACCCTGTGGTGTATGCATCGGCCATCTCTATGAATCCGAACTCCTGCGATGACCAAAGGATCAATTCCTCGCACACGGACGACAGGTCCATTGCTGTCATCGCAGCGCAGAACACGGTCTCCGAGACATGGTCCCTCGAGCTGACGGAATCCATGGAGTTCTGCGTAGGGGCCCTGAAGCCAAGCGCCTCTGCGGTCATCTTTCTGTCTATGGGGTAGGTGGTCCCTGCAAGGGCGGCGGAGCCGAGGGGGCATCTGTCCATCCTCTCAAGCGCATCGAAGAACCTGTCCGCATCCCTCGACAGCCTGAAGACATGCGCCAGCATATGCTGGGCGAGGGTTATCGGCTGCGCATGCTGCATGTGGGTGAAACCGGGC
>JAISVN010000050.1 GCA_031271555.1 Candidatus Methanoplasma sp. | reverse complement strand
TTCAATGTCTCCTGTGTCTTATCAAAAAGGATACATTTTTATAGCAATATCACATTAAAACATTCCCGTAAGAGTCCCCCTGGTTAATTTCCAGCGGATTCTTACGGGCGTTTTACTTCATGGCTTGTTTCTGCGTCTGCCTCTTATAACCTTTGTACCGAGTTCATATTCAAATAATGGCTTTCAGGAAATCATAATTTGTAAGTGATGGCTGAGCGCAGATATTTGTCCTGCATGGCCAATTCACCCCACCAAGAGGTCCTCTTCAGATCGATAGTTCACAACTTCAGAAGATTGTTCGAACTCAGACTGGAATCAATGGATGTATGATTTCCTGAAAGCCCAAATAATGATAAAATTTTATAACAATATTGCATTATAATATCGCCGTTAGGATCCCCCTGGCCGAGTTTCGGCGGATCCTCACGGGCATATTTCATTTTCAAAAAATATTTTTATAACAATGTCACATTGTAATATTGCCGTTAGGATATTTGATTAAGTTTCAAAGAATCCTCACGTGCGCTTTCTCCTTTGCGGTTTGTTTTTGTGCCTGTCCCTTACAACCTTTGTGCCAAGCATCTCCACATACTTCTCTTCTTATGGTTATACACCTTATTCACCGCACCCAAAACGGACTCGAAACTCTGTTAGGCAAAACAATTATCAGGATCCTTAATCAGCTTGGCTGTGATATTTTTCTTATATTTTCTGCCGACATATTCAGCAATCACTTCAACGTCCTTATCCGTTATACGTCTGGTCCGTTCCATGTATAATTTAATATTCTTCGTTTTTTCCTTTTTGGCAATAAGATGGACCGCATCAGAGAGTTGAGAAACGTGTGTTTGTCATTGACAGATACTAGACTTGTGATAGGTTTTTTATAATCGTATCATGATATAATATTCTCGTAAGAGTCCCCCTGATTAAGTTTCAGCGGATTCTTACGGGCGTTTTACTTCATGGCTTGTTTCTGCGTCTGCCCCTTACAACCTTTGTACCGAGTATCTCCACATACCTCTTATCTCTACGATTATACGCTTGGTTCAACGCACCCGCAGCATACTCGGCACTCTGAAGAGCAAAACAATTTTCAGGATCCTCCATAAACTCGGCCGTGATATTCTTCTTGTATCTTCTGCCCACATATTCAGCGATCGCTTTCACGTCCTCATCCGTTATGCGTCTGGTCCGTTCTATGTACAATTCTATGTTCTTCGCCTTTTCCTTTTTCGCGATAAGATGGATCACACCAGAGAGTTGAGAAACGTGTATGCGATTCTGTTCTTCTTTATCAGGTAATAGTTCCGGCTTTTTGTATCTGACCGCATATACACGCGGATTAAGCTCCGATATCTCACAGAGAGCTTTTTCTCGTGTTCTTTTTCTTTTTACAAACTTCACTTTTTTACCGGTATTCCGTTTTTCGGAAACTGCGGCGAATGCATCTTTCTTATCCGCATCGACGACCGTTCCCGCAAGCACCTGATACTTTCCCTGGTCCCTTCCGCCTGTGTTCGTATCATCTATGGAACCGAACACATACGTCGCTTTGCTTCTGTTACGAGATATCTTTTTCTTTTTTCTTCCAAACATGTTTTCTGCTCCTGGTTATCTGTTCCTGAACCCTTTGGGGATCGTCACTTTTCTGCTGATCGCCAAGTTATCCGGGCCTCTTTCCAGGATCTGGATCCTCCTTGCCTCTTCCTTCGTGACATGGGCACAGTCAAGGTCTACACCGGTGGCAGATGGGGAACAGAAATGGCCCGATTGGGTCTGTTTTTTCCAACACCCACAATACGTGCGCCTTTGCGTTTATTAATGAAATACTACAGCTACGCTAACTATTCCTGTTTAATGCGTTAAGTAGCCATTATTTGAAAAAAAAACATAGAATGTATTTTGTATCACTCCGACGTTGAACGGTCATGCCCCATGTCAATGTCAACGGCATAGACCTTTATTATAAAACAGAAGGCAGCGGCCCTGCGGTCATACTTGTGACAGGTTTCGGAGGGGACGTAGGATTTTGGAAGAGGGCTTCCGAAATGCTTTCTCAGAAGTACAAAGTCATAATGATAGACAACAGAGGGGCCGGAAAGACATCATACAGCGGAGAATTCACGCTTGACGACATATCGAGAGACATCATATGTCTGATGAATGAGCTTAAGATCGAAAAAGCGAACATTCTCGGCTGGTCCATGGGGTCGCACATAGCTTACAAAGCCGTTCTGACAGCTCCGGAGAGGTTCGATGCGTTGGTGCTGGTTTCATCATTCGTCTACAGGCCCGCACGCTCGAACTACATCCTATCGTCAGCACTGAGCATGGCAGAAAGAGGAATGCCCCTCGAACAACTGGCCAAGACGATGAACTGCCTGAGTTATACGGAAGAGTTCTTTGAAAGGATGGAACTTGAGAAAAAGAAGATACGGCTTCCCGAACTCAAAGACCCGGCAGGTTTGAGGCGTCAGCTCAACGCAGTGGAGATATCCCGCCTGGACGGTCCCGGATGCAGGATCAGGACTCCGGCCCTGCTCATCCACGGCGACATGGACATAATGGTCGGATCCAGCGAAGGACTGGAACTTGCAGAGATCATACCCGGCTGCGAAACTTTGATCATCAAAGATGCAGGGCACATAATCCCTGCCGATGCATACATGCCTGCCGTGATGGAATTCATCGAAAGACATCAAGGTTGAATCCGATCCGCCTTCGCCTTTCGGACCTTCTCCGCTATGGTGGATCTTATTATCTTTGTGCACGGCCAGGAATCGTCCATATAGTCGATAAGGTCCAGTATATCCGCATCGTCGTTCGTCAATGCGATGTATACTCTGCTCATGAACATGGACACGGCATACGGGAAATCGTTGCATATCTCCGGCCTGTCCTTCCATATCCTGCACCGGTTGTCCTTGTCTAAAAATGCGCATGGGTCCGTTTTCTTGAAAAGCAGTCTCCCGTCGGATGTCCTTACGATATAATCCGTAACGAAATTGTAAAGAGGTATGCCTGCGGCATACGCTATCCTGTCGACCTCTTCCGGAAGGACCACTATGTTAGGCTGACGGCAGCATCTGCCGCACATTTCACAGGGAAATCCATCCTTGTAGCTCATGCATATCTCATATGCGGAGTCCAGATCCCTCTCCATTTCGGGAGTGATCTCCTTAAGCCCCTGAAGTACGTATTTTCCCTTGTATACGGCCAACTTCATCCTACCCATTGTGCGAGACCGAACATGAAGGATATGACCGATGTCATTATACCAACTCCGGCAATGCCCATGAAAGATGTCCTGGCATTCGTCGGGAAGTGGTTGGACAGGTTGATCGCGAATCCTCCCACCAGCATACCGATCGCTCCCAATATCACGGATATCATCGCCTGCTCCGATAATGTGAAAACGATCACTGTACCTATGACACCGCACGCCATGGACAGAACTCCGTACCACAGGGGGTTTCTCGGAATCTCATTGTAATCATCAACGTTCATCTACGTTTGCTCCTTGACCACTGATTCAGATGCTCCGATAATATATTTACTGTCTTAATTCAAAAGATGGAACAGACATTCGGTTTTCACCCTGACTGCTCCGAACCGCATGGTCTCGTCCTTTCTCTCCGAACGTATCTGTTCAAACCCATTGAAGATCTCTGCAATATCTTCTTCAGTGTAATATCTGTACTCTATGCCGTTGCCGCGTACATTCCTGTCCTTGCCCTCGGACCTCATGTCCCCGACCGCGAAGACCCTTACGAACACAAGCCCCCCTGGAACGAGCACTCTGGATATCTCTTTGACCGTGCCTCTAAGTTGATCATCGTTGAGATGTTCCAGCACATGCACGGCGGTGACCGCATCGAAAGAATTGTCCGGGAACGGCATATCGTCGCATTCCGCGACCACGAACTTCGCTTTGTTTCCGAAAGCCTTCATGCACTGCTCTATAGCAGACGGCGAGAAATCGAGCCCCGTTACCTCCGATCCCATCTTCAGCAGCGCGGCGACCGTCTTCCCGTTCCCGCATCCTATATCCAGGACCTTCGAGCTGGGTCTGAGGTCCATATCCACTTTCCCGACCCCTCTCCACGGCCGGCCGTGCTCCCTGTAGAAGTTCTCCCAGCAGTCCGCTTGTCCCGCCCTTTCAGCACTCTCGGGCCGATCTTCCATGTTCCGTCATAAGCATTCCATAAATAATAAAACCAACATAATGTTGGCAAGGTGGCAATTTGTACTGGAATGCAAACATCGAATGTATGGCCGTTGACGATCTGAAAAAACTTCAATACAGGAGTTTTAAGAACCTTATCAACAACTTGTATAGCTTTAACAAATTCTACCACGACCGTATGAAAGGAGCAGGAGTGCACCCCGACGACCTTAGGTCTCTGGCCGATGTGCAGAAACTCCCTTTCATGTACAAAGAGGACCTCAGAGAGAATTACCCGACGAAGCTGTTCAACGTCCCCAACACGGAGATCGTCAGATTCCACGCATCGTCCGGAACGAGCGGGAAGCCCACTGTTGTCGGCTATACGCAGAATGACCTTGCATATTGGACGGAAGCGCTTGCAAGGTCCCTCACATCCATAGGGATAGGGAGCAACGACATCCTGCAGGTATCCTACGGCTACGGGCTTTTCACCGGCGGGCTCGGGCTGCACTACGGAGCCGAGAAGGTCGGCGCATCCGTTGTTCCGACGAGCAACGGAAACACAGAGAGGCAGCTTGAGCTCATGCAGGACCTCGGGGTCACTGCCATAGCCTGTACCCCGTCGTATCTCATGCACATGAGCTACACTGCCGAAAAGATGGGCATAGACTTCAGGAGGGACACCTGCCTGAAGAAAGCGGTCCTGGGTGCTGAACCGTGGACCGAGAGCATGAGAGCGAAGATCGAAAGTGCAATGGGAATAAAGGCCTACGACATCTACGGTACATCCGAGCAGGCGGGCCCCATGTTCTCCGAATGCGAAGAGAGGAACGGCATCCACATAGGAGCCGACATAATGTACGTGGAGATAGTGGATTCCGATACCGGCGAAATCTTGGAGGACGGCGAGAGGGGAGAGATGGTCGTCACGATGCTCAAGAAGGAGGCGCTGCCCCTTGTCAGGTTCAGGATAAAGGACATAACCTCCCTCATGAAGGACGAATGCCCGTGCGGAAGGACGTCCCCCCGGATATCGAGGATAACCGGCAGAGCCGACGACATGCTCATAATACGCGGAATAAACGTCTTCCCGTCGCAGATAGAGTACACTCTGATGAGGATACCGCAGATCGGGGACCAGTACATGATCGAAGTGAGCAGAGAAGGTGCGCTGGACAACATGAAGATACAAGTGGAGATTAAACCTGAGTTCTTCAGCGACAAGGTCGAGGACATGGTCAAGCTCAGGGCGCACATAGAGTCCGAACTTAAGAAATACCTCAACCTTGCCGTTCCGGTAGAGCTTAAAGCCCCCGGCGCGCTTCCTAGATTCGAAGGAAAAGCAAAAAGAGTGATAGACAAGAGGGTGATGTAATGAAAAACGAGAACATAATCACGCAGCTTTCGATATTCGTCAACAATGAACCGGGGCGCCTGGCCGCCGTGGCCGGCATCCTTAGGGACTTCAACATAAACGTAAAAGGGTTCAACCTTGCCGAGTCGACCGAGTTCGGCATACTCAGAGCAATAGTCGACGACCCTGAGAAAGCTTTCGAAAACATAAAGTCCAGAGGGGTCATAGTCAAAAAGACGGACATCATCGGGATCGAGATAGAGGAAGATTCTCCCGGATCGCTCTTCAAGGCCGCCGATGTGCTGGGCAAGGCGGGGATGAACATCGACTACGGATATGCATACAACGGCAAGAATTTCGAGTCCATGTTCGTAAGGGTCGATGATCCCGAGAAGGCGGTCGAAGTGTTGAAAGCGGCCGGAATAAAACTGATCAAGAGATCGGAGATCTAAGCATGGGCAACCTGAATGTCGCAGTCCTTGGAGCCAAGGACCTGGCTGACAAGATAGGTAAGAAGGGGACGATCACCGATGTGACGTTCTTCGAGGTCAAAAGAGGGAACGATTCTGTTACCCTGGTGGAGCCTTCCAAATACCCCGAGAAGATGTCGTCCCTGTTCTATTCCCTCGGCATGTCCGAATTCGTTATACTTGTTGCGGACAAGATAGACTCGTTCCTCGGAGAGTCCATCCTGATGGCCGACCTCTTCAAGATCGGAAAGGGCTGGATAATACTCAGGAACTACATACAAAAAGAACAGCTTGCGCCCCTGATAGCGGGAACCTCCCTCGAAGGCTACGAGTACATAGACGAGGACCATGTGAAGATGAGGGAAGAACTTCTGGACATGGCCCAGAAGGAGGCGCGCAAAGCTGGAGACGGAACATGCGGATCGTGCCCGGTGGACAGCCACTTCAACGTGAAAGGCGTGGGGACCGTCGTCCTCGGGTCCGTCATAGACGGACATTTCAGGAAACACGACAAGATGCAGGTGTTCCCGATAAAAAGGGAGGTCGTCCTGAAATCGATACAGAAACACGATATCGATGCGGACAACGGCGTAAAGGGGGACCATGTGGGTCTGGCCCTCAGAGGGATAGAATCGGATGAGTTGGACAGAGGCTACGTCCTGACAACGGACCCTTCCATCAAAATGACCAGGAAGACCTCCGGAAAGGCTGAGATCGTGAAATACTGGCCATCGCCTCTGAAGGAAGGGATGGTCCTGCACGTAGGGCACTGGATGCAGATGGTGCCGTGCCGCATCACCGCCGCTGAAGGGGAAGACTTCAGGAATCCTATGCTAAGCATGGAGTTCGAATCGGATGTCATACACAAACCCGGAGATACCGCGATAATGATGTATCTGGAAGGCGGGAAGTTGAGAGTTGTCGGATCTGTCAAATTAGAATGAGATCCAGAAAAATCTCAGACGGCATCAGTCGCCCAGACATCCGATCGGTATCACCGATACGCCGTCCGGCCGAGGATATCCTATCTGGCCCGCCGTAATGACTGCAAGGAACGACGGATGTCTCATGACGTCAGTATCTATTCTGTCTTTCAAGGACAGCAGGTTCGCTGCACCCTCATCGATCTGTGAACTTCCGAGTTTTACTTCCACGGCTCCCCATTTGCCATTCTGGAGAGACACGATGATATCGACCTCTCTGCCGTTTTTATCGCGGAAGTAGCTGACATTCCCTCCAAGAGGCTGGGAATGAATGCGTAGGTCTCTAACGCATAAAGATTCAAAGAAAAATCCAAACGACTTGTAATCATCCATAAGCGCTTCCCAGTTGTATCCGAGCATAGCTAATGCTATCGACGGATCCACAAA
>JAISVN010000047.1 GCA_031271555.1 Candidatus Methanoplasma sp. | reverse complement strand
GCGATCGCCACAGTTCTGTTCTTTGGAGGCATATGGGCATTCCTGTTCGGTTTCTTCTTCTTCGGAGAAGCGCTCGGAATGCACTTCATAGGTCACTGGGAGCCGCCGCTGAATATGACATGGGAAGGACTGCTAGGGGTCCACATGCCGGAATGGTTCAGCGGCATAATGATAGATGGGCATGGAATATCGAAGCTCGGCGCGCATGTAGGGCTGCTGCTGAAACTGTCCGTTTATGTCGGTGTAGTACACCTCCTGATAGGATACGTGTGCGGATACCTGAACATAAGGAGACAGCACAACAACAAGCACGCTTTCATGGAGAAGGGCGGATGGATAATCATGTTCATCGGAATGGTGGTGTTATGCTACGGCATGACACTGGCACTGTTCGACAAGCTTCCGATGTTTGAAGAGCCTGTGTTGTATATCTTGCTCATCGGCCTCGTAATGACGGTCGTCGGTGTCGTGATCACTTCGAGAACAGAAGGAATAATGGCGATCCTGGAACTTCCTGGAATCGTTGGAAACGTATTATCTTACACACGTTTAGCGGCCATTGGCATGTCCAAGGCCGGTATGGCCATGGCATTCAACTACATCGTTTTCGGCATGATAATGGGTATGTCGGAAGCCGGTGTTGTCGAATGGCCGGGTATAATCATGATGATAATCGGATTTGCCCTGTTTGCGTTCTTGCACCTGGTCGTATGGACATTGGGAATCCTTTCCGCAGGACTGCACGCCTTGAGGTTGCAGTTCGTGGAGCTGATGACCAAGTTCTTCGTCGGCGGCGGAATAAAGTACGAGCCGTTGAAGGTAAAACGCATTAAAACGTTTTTAACAAATGCAAAATCTGAAAAAGAGGTATAAATAATGGCAATAGAAGGAGATGTAGGAAGCGGACTTATCGCTATTGGAGCAGGACTTGCTGTCGGACTCACCGGTCTCGGAGCAGGAATGGCGGAGAAAGACGTAGGAGCGGCAGCAGTAGGAGCCATAACAGAAGACCCGAGCATATTCGGTAAAGCAATGATCTTCATGGTTCTTCCTGAGACCATCGTTATCTTCGGTCTTGTTATAGCTATCATGGGAATCTTCGTGATGTAAGTATCTGAGGCCTTCTTATGGCATTAGATAACGTCACGAAGGAGATCATTGCATCCGCCGATGCAAAGGCCGGCGAGATAAAATCGCAGGCCGATGCAGAGGTCAAGGCCATCTTGGCCGAGGCGGACGCACTGATTTCCGACATGAGAGAAAAAGAGGACAAGAAGCTCAAAGAAGCAGTTGAGCGTCTCAAACGCCAGGAGCTTTCAAGCGCAGAGCTGGAAAGCAAGAAGATCGTCCTGTCCAAAAGGAAGGAGATATTGGCAGAGGCATTCGAAACGGTCCTCGCTGACCTTGAGTCCGCATCCAGGGATGTAAAGCTGGAGCAGTACAAGGACATGGTAAAGTCAGCAAAGACCGTGATCGACAAGCCGAAAGCACTGATCTCTCCGAAGGATGACTTCTCAGCAAAAGAGCTCGGCGTGAAATCGGTCGAAACGGATCCGAGGATCCGTGCGGGCATGATACTCCAGAGCGAGGACGGCACCGTAGAGGTCGACATGCAGTACGAAACGATACTGCAGACGATCTGGGACCGCGAGATAAAGGCCTTGTCCGACATACTGTTCGGGTGAGACCATGTTCGGCAGGCGCAACGGAAAAAAAGGCAACTATGCGTACACCGTCGCAAGAGTAAAGGCCAAAAAGTCTCTCCTGATGAGCGAAGAGGATTACAGTAAGATGCTTATGATGACCGTGCCGGAGATATCCCGCTACATAAGCGAGACCGGTTACAGCAAGGAGATGACGGACCTGGCGGGAAGACTGTCGGGGCTGGACCTCCTGGAGCATGCAACATATCTCAATATGGCAAAGGTCTTCGGCAGTATCCTTTCGTCGTCCACAGGGGAGCTTCATGACATGGTCTCCGCATATCTCGGCAAATGGGATATATGGAATCTCAAGGTCATACTGCGCGGAAAGTCATACGGCCTGGATGCAGAGGGGATAAGGGAAGACCTTGTGCCCGCAGGCAGCCTCAGCGCCGAATCTTTGGACAAGCTGATCTCTCTGGATACAGAAGAAGACATCATCGCGAACTTCGGAAAGATGACCCATGTGAGCATATCGACCGAGGCGATGTCCGCCTACAAGGCTGACGGCAACCTCGGGATGATCGAGGATTTCCTGGACAAGGTCCAGTATGAAAGGCTCATACAGAGCATCGACCCGTCGTCCAGACCCTCACGCCTTTTCCTTGACTATGTCAAAGAAGAGGTGGACATAAAGAACTTCGAGACGATCCTCAAGCTCAAAGCGGAAGGGATCCACGGAGAACAGGTAATGAAATACCTCATTGCCGGAGGGAGAAGGATCGACGACAGGCTCCTCACGCTTCTTGCGAACGCAGAGAGCATAGAGTCTGTGATGTCAGAGGTGTCCCAGTTCGAATTCTACGAAGAGATAAAGGATGCTTTGGAATCAAATAACCTCAGGGATGCGGTAGCAGGCCTGAAGAAATACAAGATACAGAAAGCAAAGAAATTCTCGCACCTGTACCCGCTGTCCGTTGTCCCGGTGATAGACTACATGATCCACAAGGAGAATGAGGTCAGGAACATCAGGATAATAGCCAGAGGCACTGAGAGCGGATTGGGCAGAGAGACAATCAAAGAACTGTTGGTGATCTGATGGAAATAGCAGTAGTAGGAAGCGAGGAGTTCGTGCTCGGGTTCAGGCTTGCCGGGCTCAAGCGCGTGTTCGTAGCTGACGAGAACAACTATCAGAGCGTGATCGTAACGGCCATGTCCGATGCGAACATAGGCATCCTGGCCGTCGACGCGGTAGACCTGAACTATCTCCCGCAGAATGTCAGGACCAAAATATTGGACTCTATCCAGCCTGTAGTAGTACCGGTGGGCGGAGACGAAAGCGACCTTCGCGAGAAGGTCAAAAGAGCAATTGGCGTTGATTTATACAAAACAGAGGATGAATAAATGAGCACTGAAGGTGTAATTTACAGGGTCGCAGGTCCTGTGGTGACAGCAACCGGGATCTCGCCCAAGATGTACGATGTCGTGCATGTTGGGAACGAGGGTCTCATGGGAGAGGTCATCAAGATCGTAGGCGACTATTCTATCATCCAGGTTTATGAGGATACTTCGGGCGTAAAACCCGGAGAGCCGGTCACAAATACCGGGCTCCCTCTTGTCGCGGAACTCGGTCCGGGACTTCTCACATCCGTTTACGACGGAATACAGAGGCCCCTTCCCGTGCTCAGGGACAAAATGGGAGACTACATCTTCCGCGGTGTTTCCGCACCTGGACTCGACAGAGAGAAGAAGTGGGAGTTCAACCCCACTGTCAAGAAAGGCGATGAAGTTGAGGCGGGCCAGGTAATCGGAACCGTTATGGAAGGCTCAATGCTCCATAAGATAATGGTGCCCCCCACATTCAAGAAAGGGAAAGTCGACAGCATATCATCCGGCAAATACGCGGTTGAAGATGTCATAGCGACGGTGGACGGACAGGACATATGCATGATGCAGAAATGGCCGGTCCGTGTAGCCAGGCCTGTCACGGAGAAGTACCAGCCGGATATCCCGCTGGTCACCGGACTCAGGGTCTTGGACACGATGTTCCCCCTCGCAAAGGGCGGTGCGGCAGCCATCCCCGGTGCATTCGGTACCGGAAAGACGGTCACGCAGCAGTCCTTGGCCAAATACTCCAACGCGGAGATCGTGGTATACATCGGATGCGGCGAGCGCGGAAACGAGATGACCGAGGTCCTTACGGAGTTCCCGGAACTTGTCGACCCGTCCACGGGCGAGTCCCTTATGAACAGGACGGTCCTGATCGCAAACACATCGAACATGCCTGTGGCAGCAAGAGAAGCATCCGTTTACACGGGAATCACCATCGCTGAGTACTTCAGGGACATGGGATACGACGTTTCGCTCATGGCGGACTCCACCTCAAGGTGGGCAGAGGCCATGCGTGAGATCTCGTCCAGGCTCGAAGAGATGCCCGGTGAGGAAGGATACCCCGCGTACCTTGCAGGACGTCTCTCTGAGTTCTACGAGCGCGCATGCCGCGCAAAGGCGCTGAGCGGCGATATCGGGTCCATCTCGGTCATCGGAGCCGTTTCTCCTCCCGGAGGAGACCTGTCCGAGCCGGTCACGCAGAACACTCTGCGTATCGTCCGTGTGTTCTGGGCCCTTGACACGAAGTTGAGGGAGAGAAGGCACTTCCCGACGATCAACTGGCTGACATCGTACACTATGTACGACAAACAGCTCAGCGGCTGGTACAAGCAGAACGTGGCCGACGACTTCCCGGAGCTCAAGGCATGGGCAATGCAGGTTCTCCAGAAAGAGTCTGAACTGCAGGAGATCGTGCAGATGGTCGGTTCCGACTCTCTGCCGGACGAGCAGAAGATGACCCTCGAGGTCGCCAAGATGATCCGTGAGATCTACCTGCAGCAGAACGCGTACCACCCTGTGGATGCGTACTGCCCGATAAGCAGGCAGTACGTCATGATGACATTGATCAAGAAGTATTCCGACCTTGCCAGCAATGCGCTCGCGTCGGGCATACAGGTCGATAAGATCGCGTACCTCCCGGTAAGGCAGAGATTCAACCAGGCTAAATACGAAGAGAACGTCGATTCCGAACTCGAGGCCGTGGCAAAGGACATGGACGAACAGTTCGCAGGACTCGGAGCGTGAGAACAATGGCAACAGCAAAAGTATCCAAGGAGTACAAGACGGTCTCCCAGATAGCAGGGCCTTTGGTATTCGTGAAGAAGACGGAGCCCGTCGGCTATCAGGAGATGGTCAGCGTAAGGCTCTCCGACGGAACCATGAAAAGAGGCCAGGTTCTGGACACATCCGATGAGATCGTGGTCGTTCAGATATTCGAAGGCACCTCCGGTATAGACAGGCAGGCATCGGTCCGTTTCCTCGGAGACACCATGAAGATGCCCGTTTCAAGGGACATGCTCGGAAGAGTACTGACCGGAGCGGGAGAGCCTCTCGACGGAGGAGCAAGGATAGTTCCCGACAAGGAACTGGACATCGTGGGAGCAGCTATCAACCCGTGGGCAAGGGACAGTCCGGCGGATTTCATCCAGACCGGAATATCCACCATAGACGGGATGAACACCCTTGTTAGGGGTCAGAAGCTTCCGATATTCTCGGGATCAGGACTTCCGCACAACGATATCGCCCTGCAGATCGCAAGGCAGGCGAAGGTCCTCGGAGAGAACGATGAGTTCGCCGTGGTGTTCATAGCACTCGGTATAACCAACGAAGAGAAGCAGACCTTCATGAAAGAGTTCGAAAGGACCGGCGCACTGAAGAATGCAGTGGTGTTCCTGAACCTCGCGGACGACCCGGCGGTCGAGCGTATCGTTACGCCCCGTCTCGGTCTCACGACGGCGGAATACATGGCGTTCGAACTCGGAATGCAGGTTCTTGTCATAATGACCGACATAACGAACTATTGCGAAGCCCTCCGTCAGGTCGGTGCCGCAAGAGAAGAGGTTCCCGGAAGACGCGGATACCCCGGCTACATGTACACCGACCTCGCACAGCTCTACGAGCGTGCCGGAAGGATAAAGGACAAGAAAGGTTCGATCACGCAGATCCCCATCCTTTCGATGCCGGGCGACGATATCACCCATCCGATACCGGATCTTTCCGGATACATCACGGAAGGGCAGATCGTTCTGTCAAGGGAACTCCACCGTAACGGCATATACCCGCCGGTGAACGTTTCGTCGTCTCTCAGCAGGCTTATGAACTCAGGTGTCGGAAAGGGTAAGACCCGCGACGACCACAAGGCAGTGTCGGACCAGCTCTACGCTTCATATGCGGAAGGAAAGGACCTCCGCGGTCTGGTGGCCATCGTCGGTAAGGACTCGCTGTCCGCAAAGGACAGGAAACTCCTGGACTTCGCAGACCTCTTCGAGGACCGCGTCGTGCGCCAGGGAGTGGATGAGGACCGTTCCATCGAGAGGACCCTGGACATCGCCTGGGAGATCATGAGGGAACTCGACATCGACCAGCTGACAAGGATCGACCGTAAGTACATCGAGCAGTATCTGAAGAAGTGAGCTCCATGGGAAGCCAAGACATAACCCCGAACCGTTCGGTCCTTCTGGACCTCAAGAAGAAGATCAAACTGTCCCAGAGCGGATACAAGATCATGAAGATGAAGAGGGACGGCCTCATCATCGAATTCTTCGAGGTCCTGGAGAAGGCCAAGAAGATGCGTGAGGGTGTTTCCTCCGACTACGAGGCGGCAATGGAGAAGATAACCATTGCACGCGCGGTCGAGGGAGAGATCGCCGTGAAGAGCGCAGCATATGCGCTCAAAACGAAACCAGAGGTCAAGCTTGGCAGTAAGAGCATCATGGGAATGATGGTTCCGAAGGTGGAGGCCACCTCGATCCACACTAAAATGACCGAGAAGGGATACGGTGTGATCGAGACGTCGGCATATATCGAGGAGGCCGCAATGGCCTTCGAGAAACTCCTCGATACTCTGGTCAGAGCGGCCGAGATCGAGACCACTATGAAGAAGCTGCTGGATGAGATAGAGAAGACCAAGAGAAGGGTCAACGCCCTTGAGTTCAAGATAATTCCTGAGCTCAAGGAATCGGAAAGGTTCGTAAGGTTCCGTCTCGAAGAGATGGAAAGAGAGAACACGACCCGCCTCAAGCATCTGAAAAGAAAAGGAGAGGCCGCAGAGTGAGATCGATCAGGGAACGCCTGGATGATATAAAGGATGACCCGAAGAAGCTGAAAAGGCTCTTCACGTTCATCTGGGTCACGGCGTACCTGATGCTCATACTGGGTTTCGTCCTGATGCTCTGGGTCTTCCTTTACGCCTCTTAAACGACTTAACAAACAATCTTTTTTTTGAGATTGGGTCTTAAAGCAATCTAAGAGGTTTGAATAGGTCAAAGTCAATCGATTCCTATGAGATTTCTGACTATTGTTTCATAATACGTTTTAGATGTACTGTGTTTTTGTCAGATAATATATTTCAATGGAGAGAACGTTATCAAATGGAGGATGCACAGATGGAGACCGAGAGACAAGAATGGAAGCGGGAATGGAAGAAAGAAAATCTCAAAGCAGTCGCCGCCTTCCACAACACAGCCGGAGGAGAGCTCCTTG
>JAISVN010000004.1 GCA_031271555.1 Candidatus Methanoplasma sp. | reverse complement strand
TGCAACAGGCTCGGACGCCTTGGCTTTGGGCTCAGGCTTCTGATCGTCTGCGGGTTTGACCTCTTCCTTGGGGGCAGTGACCTTCATGAGGATCTCTGCCAGGTCCATGACCTTTATCTTGGAGCCTATCTGCTTGGCCCCCTGCGTAAGGTTCACGACGCAGAACGGACAGCATGTGACAAGAATGTCTGCGCCGGTCTCCTCCGCATCCCTTACTCTCTCGGCGGCGATGTTCACGGCCATGTCGTTGTATTGACTCTTGTAACCGCCTCCGGCGCCGCAGCATCTGGAGTTCTCCCTGCTGCGGTCCATCTCTATGAGCTCTATGCCCTTGATCTTCTTCAGGACGTTCCTCGGTGCATCGAACACTCCCATGTGCCTTCCCATGTGGCAGGGGTCGTGGTATGTCACCTTTGCTTTGTATTCGTTGTTGAGCGGCAGTTTCCTTTCCGTTATGAGTTTCTCAACATATTGGGATAAGTGGTAGATGTTCTGTCCGGCCTTGGCGTAGAATTTGCCGAAGTCCGAGGAGACGGTCTTGTAACAGCCTGAGCAGGTCATGACCATGTCCTTTGCGCCCATCCCGTCTGCCCCCTCGACGGTCTTCTCGGCGCATTCCAGCGAGTATTTGTGCGTACCTGTTCTGAGAAGAGGCGATGAGCAGCACCACTCTTCCGAGCCCAGTGTGTTGACGGTCACTCCCGCCCTCGAAAGGATGCGGACACCCATCTGAGGCAGAGCCTGCTGTCTGTACGATCCCGTGCATCCTGCGAAGAACAGTACTTCCGGAGTGTCGCATTTCTCGACGTCCTCCGGCCACCAGTCCCCTCTTTTGGACGGCGGTTCCCCGTATGGGTTGTGGACCTCTCCGACCTTCTTGGCCATTCCTTTGTGCGCGGACATCGGACCGGCGCCTTCGTCGACCATCCACTTCCTGATGGTCTCCCAGAACTCGACCAGCGGTATGTTCGCATGGCATACGGCCTCGCAGTTCCCGCATCCGGTGCACTTGTACATGGCGTCAACGAAATACGGGCTGAGCGAGACCTCTCTTTTGAGGAGCTTGTCCACGCCGCCGGCGCTGCTGAGCTGGTTGAGATAGTAGATCTTTCCTCTGGGGGTAACAGACTCCCAGGGGGTCTGTTCGTGAGCTTCGCAGACGCTGATGCAGTATCCGCACTGCAGACAGGCGGTAAGTTCTTGCTGAATACGCGGCATCTTCCCGATCTTTATGCCGCCCTTCAGTTTCGAAAATGGGCTTTCTTTGAGGGCCTTCATAATGAAAAAAGAAAAACGCACGCACCTATATTAAAGCTTTTGAATTATGCAATGTGCCACCATGCCTTTTTTGACGGTTCTGCGGGCAGACGGCAGATAAACATCGGCATGCAACCGCAATCTTGTCGTTTTCAATACTTACTGCACAGTCCGATGTCCCCCCAGTCTGTTATTTACTACGGTTTTTTGCTGTTTTCCGGATAAGACCATGAATTCGGACGGTGATTATGAACCTTTATCGGTTAGATTCGAGATTTCATTACTGTCATTAACAGTAATTCTGACGGAACCGAACCGGCAAATGAACGCGCAGTCTGCTGAAGCAAATTGCCGATGTGAACGGGAACACTTGATCGGTTCGCAGGCGCGTCTGACATCTCCGGAATTTTGACAGGTATAAATGACAATCAAATGAAATAATTAGAAAGATATCCGTTCACAATGGATAAATTCCTTGAGCTGAAGGTCGCTATGGCAAAAAGGCAGTCCGAAGCAGGATACGGGAGGGCGAGGATAGACAACCAGTCCCGCAAATATCTTGGTCTCGACCTCGGCGACGTCATACAGATAATCGGCAAGAGGACGGTCGTCGCCAAGATATTCAAGGGAGAGCCCGGCGACGACGGCATGAAGCTCATAAGGATCGACGGCCCCACAAGGACGAGTGCGGGGGTAAGCGTTGACGAGACGGTCCGCATAATCAAATGCGCTCCGATCACAGCAAAGAACATCGTCCTCAGCCCGAATATCTCCGAAGGAAAGCGGATAAGCTACGAGGAAGGCGCCGAGAGCATATTCCGGAACGGGCTTGTGGGAAGACCGCTGCTCGCAGGGATAGACATAATGATACCGAACATCGCTCTGATGGGCAACAGGGCGACGTACAGCGTGGTGTCGACGGTCCCGGACGGTCCGGTGATAGTCGGCCCGGACACAGAGATAATACTAAAGAGCGAACCGGTCAAAAAGGACATCGAGACGCATTCCGGCCACACCACATACGACGACATAGGCGGGCTGGACGACGAGCTGCAGAGGATAAGGGAGATGATAGAGCTCCCGCTCAAACACCCGGAGTTGTTCGACCGGATGGGTATATCCGCTCCGAAAGGCGTTCTGCTCTACGGCCCGCCCGGAACAGGCAAGACATTGATCGCAGAGGCCGTGGCGAACGAGTCCGGCGCATCCTTCTATTCGATACGCGGACCGGAGATAATGGGAAGATACTACGGCCAAAGCGAGGAACGGCTGAGGAAGATATTCGAGGAGGCGGAGGATAACGCCCCGAGCATAATATTCCTCGACGAGATCGATTCGATAGCCCCCAACAGAGATTCGACATATGGGGAGGTCGAGAGGCGCGTGGTCGCACAGCTCCTTACTCTCATGGACGGAATGGGGGGAAGGGGCGATGTGATAGTCATAGGTGCTACGAACAGAGAGGATTCGATAGACCCGGCGTTAAGAAGGCCGGGGAGATTCGACCGCGAGATCGAGATAGGGGTTCCCAACATGTCCGGGAGAAAGAGCATATTGGAGGTCCACACAAGGGACATGCCGCTGTCAGACGATGTCAGGATAGATGAACTGGCGTCCATGACGCAGGGGTTCGTAGGTGCGGACCTAGCATCGCTTGCCAGAGAGTCAGCGATGAAATGCCTGAGCAAACACATATCGGAACTGGACCTTGACAAACCGGTTCCCCAATCGACCCTGGAAACGATGAAGGTCTGCATGGCCGACTTCGCCGACGCGCTTGCGGACATAGAGCCGAGCGGCATGAGGGAGGTGTTCGTCGAGATCCCCAAGATCAGATGGAAGGACATAGGCGGCCTGGAGCACATAAGGAAAGAGATCGAGGAGGTATTCATCCCGACGGAAGAGCACAGGTCGTTCGAAAGGTTGGGGATAGAGCCGGGGAAGGCGCTCCTCCTCTACGGCCCTCCCGGGACCGGCAAGACGCTTATCGCAAAAGCCGTGGCGAACGAGTCCGGCGCCAACTTCATCTCCGTAAGCGGCCCGGAGATAGCCAGCAAGTGGATGGGCGAGTCCGAACAGGCCATAAGGAAGATATTCAAAAAAGCCAAACAGATGGCGCCGTGCATAGTGTTCTTCGATGAGCTGGACTCCATCGCACCGATAAGAGG
>JAISVN010000151.1 GCA_031271555.1 Candidatus Methanoplasma sp. | reverse complement strand
GGGAGATAGCTCTCAGGAAGTCAACAGCTGGTGCGTGACCATGTTTTTGTCTCCCGATATACCATTGATTTCCGAAGAGGCACTGAACGATCCTGAGCTCATGAGTATAATAAGCCAGGCGAAATCGCTCTGCATAGTTTCGGAAACTCTGACAAAACGCATCTCCGAACTCCTCCAAAAGTGTTATTCGAGACTCGATAATCTCAAAGGCGCGGATGCTCAACTTACATCGGCCTGGAAAGATGTTCATTTTTTGGAAGAAGCGGAATTCCGGGCGGAAACCATGGAAGAATGCCTGAAGAACCTGATCAGACCGGACAGGTCATCCGACAGGAACACAGACTTCCATAACGCATCGATCTTTTCCGTCAAAGTCAAATTCACTCCTGGAGAGTGGGAGGGTATACTCGACTTTGCGAGTGTTTCCGATGCTCCCACCGAAAATCTCCTTCGAGATATCCTTATATCGCATTTCCGCAAAAAGGGCATACTCGAAATATACGATTCGAAAGAGTCCGACGCACCCTCGGAAACATGTGAGGACAAATTGTTGCGAGATGAGGAGGCCTGACATGGCCCCCTTCATCCCCAAAACATACAGAGCTCTGCGGCGCTACGTGTTGTCCGCCGGCGATCACTCACCGGCTGCGCCGTCACCTCTGACCCCTTCACGGAAGGTCCCGTCCATGGACGGATCCCCCGATATCGAAACGGCTGATATAATGAGGCTGCTCGGAGAGTATCACGAGATCCTCTCACACATCGGGCCGACCTATGGATGGGCCTTCAGGGAATTAATGGAGCGCATCGAAAAACAAATGGGAGTCTCTCCGCAGCGGCCTCCGGCGGAAACTAGTGACATGGTGGGGGCTCCCGCCTCTGTTCTCGGGGAGGCCTTTCTGTGAACGGTCCTTTTGATCTGGCAACAGACGACTTCGGTTTATTGAGCGATCCTCTGAATTCGGTGAACGGTCCCATCAGAGAGGATGCGCTCGGGGTCAGGTTGATCAAGACCGGCCTCGGCATCCACAAAGGAACGTGCCGCGTATGCGGATGCACGGATCTCCACGCGTGCATGCTCGATGACGGCCCGTGCAGATGGATCGCACCCAATCTCTGCAGCAACCCCCTTTGCATAGAGACGTCCGGTATGGATTTTTCTTCAGCGGCAGCGGTCAGGGCCTCTTTGGAATTCAAGCAGATGAAAGAGAAGGAGATCGCCGGCAGCTGCGGAACATACTTCGCAGATTGCCCGAGGTGCGGAGACCCTCTCGAATTGGCGGATGCGGAGGAAAGCGGAGACTATCCCGGAATCCTGATCTGCCACGAATGCAAAGATGAGGCGGACAGCGACCCCGACTGCATCCTGGATTGGAATTATGCAAAAGTGCTGCGGGGTGAGACAGAATATTGAGAATTAACGGCCGGGGAAGAGTCGAGAAAACAAACCCCGGCCGACCAAATAAGGTGATAGAATGATAGAATGCAAAGTAAAAGAAAGTTGTGATTATATGACAGAGGAACAGGCCATAAGGCTGGTAAAAAAGCTGTGCGAAACAGAGAATGTGCCTGCGGACGGCTGGATAAAATGGTCCTTCAACCGCCCCGGGCCGAAGGTCTTAAGGCGCGAGGATGAGGAAGGCAGGACGCACACTGCCTACATACGCAAAGACGCCACGGTGGTGCTTATCAACGACACGCCAGGGAAAAAGTGGGAGGTCATCACAGAACAGCCTGTGTTCTCGATAATGACGCCGGAAGAGGTGTTCGCATGATCGAAGGATCATACAAGGACGCAGAGGGCGTGAAGGAACTCACTCCTGAAGATATCGATGCCATAATGCAGGCTCCTCTGATCGATATCATTCTGACCTGGATGAAAGCTGGAGGGCGCACAGGCCTCTCGATCTCCGAACTCACTGAGCAGCTCTCGGGGATCAGGATCGAGCTGGAAGAGATAAAGGACGAAGAGGAGAACAAGTACGACAACCTCCCCGAGGCCTTCCAGAACGGGGAGAAGGGAGAACAGTTCCAAGAAGCCATAAATGCGCTGGAAGAGGCTGTAAGCAGCCTTGACGACGCCGAGTCCACACTGGGAGGCCTTGTATGACAAGAAGGTGCCCAAGATGCGGTGCACTGCTGCATCCGGACGAACCGATGAACGCTCTGTCCCGACATGATAACAAGACGTACATCTGCTCAGCATGCGGAGTGAGGGAGTTCTGGGAGACGGAGATGATCCGGAAGATGCCCGATCTGAAGAAGAAGCTCCCGGCTTACTGCTACTATCACAACTACCTTCCGAGGACTCCGGCAACGGTCATGCTGTCCTTCGGAGTGGAGGGATTTTACGAAATAGACGAATCGATGCGGAACATAGACTACAGAGTCCTCAACGAAAAGATCGGAGTGACCGACGAACAGGCCGAACTCATGATCAAAGGATCGATGTGGGGATGGGACCAGGTCGAAACGCGCAAGGCCGAGACGCCGGCCGATGGCATTGGGAGGTGTTCCTGATGCACTGCATCGAAAAGATAGGCCTGTACGTGATGGAGCCGAGCCCGTGCAAGCCTCTTCCCATGGCTATAGGCGCCGAGCTCACGGCCGTCCTGAAGAGCGTGAGTCCGGACAGCAAGTACCGCGTAGATATCCGCATCGACGGGCCTCTGCATAGGGTCGCGGTCGACGAGCTGAGGGGTCAGCTGTCGTACTACGGGCACACTCTGCAGGTCTTCCCCGGCACGACCGAGGTAGAGATCATCACGGGAGGGTCGGCATGATCCTCATGGACAGAGACGGCACGGACAAGGTCTGCCAATGCGTGTTCGGGACCATGAAGAGC
>JAISVN010000126.1 GCA_031271555.1 Candidatus Methanoplasma sp. | reverse complement strand
CTTCCTCAGGAAGAACCTCAGTCCTGTTCGTCATCGAAGTCGAATCCGTCATAATCGTCGTCTTCTTCGAGATCCAGGACCTCATACCTCTTCTTTCTGATCTTGCCGTATATCCTGGTGATATCCCTGGCTTCGGCCGTTCCTTTCTTCAGAAGACGCTCCTTCGTTTTTATCGCATGTATAAGGGCATCGAAATCTTCGAATGAAAGTATCATCCCGATCGTGAATTCATCGTCCGGGTCTGCTTCCGTCCTCACGGAATAGGTCTTATGGCCGTCATTGACGGACACTTTCACGCTGAGGATGTCGAACTGTTTGACCCAGAGGGCCTTTATCCGGTCGGCCTGGAACTTCTTCCCTTTCTTGCCGTCCTCGGTCTCGATGTGCGTGATGCATACCCTTCTCCCGTCTTCGAGAGAGAACTCGTCCCCGACCATCAGGATCTCGTTCGATTCCAGTTCGGTCTCCGTTATCTCGGTCACATCCCCATCGCTGAAAAGGACCTTGACCTTCAGGATTCTCGGGACCCTTATGGTCTCGGAGAATATCCTTCCGCACTCTGTGCACCTGAACGTGCCGGTTATGTTGTCCTTCCCCGCCCTTCCTTTCAGTATGTCATGCTCTGTGACATCGTCGCAATCCGGACATTTTATGTACAGATATTCCGGCATCTCTCTTTTAACCAATCTCATCACCTGTTCACTAAGAAAGGGGGGTCGTGCCCCGGTACTATAACATCAGCATACCGGGTTATGTTCTTTATACTTTCCAGTGCGAGCTCCGCATCCACATTGACGGCGGGGGGCACCATCCTCTCGTAATTGCCATGCCTAGGTATCGCATCTCCGGCTATCACATACTTCTGGTCCGCTTTTACGAATACGCTTATCGACCCCATCGTGTGGCCGGGAGTGTGGACTATCCTGACCCCTGGAGCCAGTTCTTCACCGACGGCGATGGGTTTGGCACCTTTGACATTAGTGCACTCATCGGGATGCATGAGTATCTCCGCGTTCTCGAACATACCGTTGTTGCCGATATGATCATGATGGTAGTGCGTCAGTACCACTGTATCGACATCCTTGGGGAATACGCCTATCTGTTTGAACGAGGTCTTCATCGCCGGTTTCATGTACTCTGTACTGGTGTCCACTACGATCGTCCGGTTGTCATTTCTTATCAGGACGGATGAGGAATGGGCGCTCAGGATCGTGCCGTCCTCTGCCTTCTGAAGACTCCCGATCGCCAGTATGTCCAGCTTTATCATGCCTCCTGTATCGGGTTAAGTTTAGAACAGTGTTGCTCATTTGACATTCAGAACAGCGAATTGCGATGCATCATCCGGAGAGCTTATTTCATAGAGAAACTGCATTATTGACGCGTATGAGATACGATTCGAAATTCATGGTCGAGACGGATGAAGACGTTTATCCTCCGTCGGACGACAGCATCCTTCTGATAGAATCCTTTGACATCCGCCAAGGAGAAAAAGTGCTGGAAATAGGGTGCGGTTCAGGAGTTGTATCGATACATTGTGCTTCGAACGGCGGCATCGTCACATGCGGCGATATCAACAAAAAAGCGGTGGCTTTGACAAAAAGGAACTTCGAGCTTAACGGTCTGAGTGCTACCATCGTCGAGACCAACCTTTATTCGAATATCCTGGGGGAATTCGACACCATAATCTTCAATCTACCATATCTGCCTGTAAAAGAGGAGGGAGATCTGGCACTTGCATGGTCCGGCGGAGAGGACGGCCTCGGCCCGCTCCCGGGCCTGATATCCGGCGCACCGGAGCATTTTCTTCCAGGCGGAAGGCTTATCGTCGTTGTATCATCTCTGATGGACCAGGGTGCTTTGGCATCCGCCCTGGAAGGGCATGAAGTGAGGACGCTTGCGGAACTTCCCTTATTCTTCGAGAAGCTGAGTGTCCTTGAGATCAGCCTATGAGTTTCTTTATCTCCGCAGCGAGCAGGTCATTCGCCTGTTTACCGTCGATCTTTCCCCTCAGCGCCGCCATTACCGGCCCCATTAGGGGGCCTATGGCATCGAGGCCTTTCGATCTCACGAAATCCTCGCGCTCTTTGACTATCTTTGCTATCATCTCCGACGCTTCGTCGCAGCCCACCGCTTCAAGCCCAAGCTTGCATATTGCACCTTCGACATCCGAACCGCCGGCCAGCTCTTTGAGTATTGACGGCAGTGCCTCTTTAGAGAACCTGTTCGCTTTCAGAAGCCTGAATGTCTCAAGCATCCTCTCGTCTGGTATTGCATGAGGGTCGAGTTCCGCATATGCCGTCGTTATCAGTGTCGCCGCTATGCCGGCCATCCCTGTCTCTTCGGATATCTTTACGAACAGTTCATCGCGTCCCTGCCTTACTATCTGGTTCGCCTGCTGGGCGTTTATGCCGTATGTGGATACAAGCCTCTTCGCGATCTCCTCCGGGAACTCCGGCAGGTTGTTCCTTATGCGGTCAAGCATATCATCGGTTATCGATATCGGCGGCACATCCGTCTCCGGATACATCCTGGCCGCACCCGGAAGGGGTCTGGAATATCTCGTTGTGCCGTCAGGCAGGGGATCCCTGGTCTCGTTCGGCACGCCTATGATGGCTTGGTTAGCCCTCTCAACGGATACTCTGAGCGCATCTACGGCCCTTTTCTCCTTTGCGGCGCATATTACGAACGCATCCTCCGATGATAGACCGAAGTGGGCTTTCAGCGAATCTACGTATTCCTGCTCGATGCCGTAGTTAGGGAGTTCGTCGGAATGGAATATCCCCTTTACCCCTCTGGTCCTGGCATACTGCGCCATCTCGGACCCGAGCCTTAGTTTTCCGTTGTCTCCGTTCAGAAGCCCGGCGAATCCCGGGAGTTTAACGGCAATGACCTTTCCCTTTTCGGCTAGCGCTCCTTTGATTACCTTTGATGCGCTCTTCGAGAACATCTCGGTCACATCCTCCAGTGAGAATTCGGAAGGTCCCACTCCCCTCTGGATCAGGATGTCTTTTACACGTATGAGCATCTTCTGCCTTTCCATCTCATTCCTTACGTAATCCGGGAGAAGCCTCAGTTCTTGGGCACCTTTTATCTCCACCCTTGCTCCGCCCGGGATCGAGATGTTGAGGTCCTCGCGTATCGTTCCGATCCCGCGCTTGACCCTCTTTGTGGCCCTGAAGATATTCCCGATCTTCAATGCGACCTCCATTACTTCCTCGGGGGTCTCCATGTCCGGGGCCGTTGCGACCTCGATCAGCGGAACTCCCAGTCTGTCCATGCGGTAGACCGTCTCTTCCGCAGTGGCTTCGACCTTCCTTGCGGAATCCTCTTCCAGACACACCGAGAGTATGCCTATCTTCTTGCCTCCGACCTCGACGTATCCGCCTGTGGAGAACAGTGCGGTCCTTTGGAAACCGCTCGTGTTGGAGCCGTCTATGGCCATCTTCCTCATGTAGTGGACCTCGTCGATCATATCGGCGTTGATCATCGTCGAGAATGTCAGTGCGGTCTCCATCGCATCCTTGTTCAGCGGTCCCGGCGGCTCCTCGTCCAATTCTCCTAGACAGGATGAGCCTTTGCAGGACTGATAGGTGAAGAAAACATCCTTTCCGTGCTGCACGAGCGCGGCCTTATCCATCTCTCCGAGCTCGCTGACGGTCGGCCTCAGTTTCCTGTATACAGCACCGTATCCCTCATCGCAGAGGGTGCTCTCGCAGTTGCAGAACAGTTTCTTAGTATCCAGCTGCTGGTGTATCTCGATACCACATGTAAGCTCCCTCTCAGACATCGGCTACCCTCCTTCCGCTCATCTCGTTTGCAAGCGGGGTCATCATCAACCTCTTCGCTTCGTCCGTGTCATCCGAATTCGCCAAAGCCCACATGAGCTTGACGTATGCGGTCTCAGGAAGCATGTCCTGGACCGTTATCACTCCTGCAGAAAGCATTTCCCTTCCCGTCGAATAGACGTTCAGGCTCGTTGTGCCTTCTGTACACTGGGATGCGGCCACTACGATTGTTCCGCCGGCAACGGCTTTCCTTATCAGCGGTATCATGTCGCTTCCCACATGTCCCAGTCCCGTTCCCGATATCACGATCCCTTTGCTTTTCATGATCACATCTTCGAAAAGTTTGGGGTCCATTCCGGGATAGTATTGGATCAGCGTTACTGCCTTCTCCATCTTCGTCGCCGCTGCCGCTTTCCCTTCGGAAACAGCCCTTCCTTCCATCTTGAATGTCGTATTGCCGTCTTTGTCCATTACAGCGAACGGGCCTGTGTTCGGACTCTTGAACGCATCCCTTCTGGATGTGTGCATCTTCCTCGCTCTAGTTCCGAGATGCACAGCGAAGGAGTCGTCGCCCAAGGCCTCGTGCATTACGACGAACACTCCCGCCGCTCCGCCCTTGGCGCAGAACCTTACCGCTGCGGTCATGTTGGACGGGGCGTCGGATGACGGTCTGTCTGGAGACCTCTGCGCCCCGACCAGTACGACCGGTTTCGGAACATCCCCGAGCATGAATGACAGTGCCGATGCCGTATATCCCATGGTATCCGTGCCGTGCATTATCACCACTCCGTCCGCACCGTTGTTCATCTCTTCCGCTACCGCCTCGGCCAGATCTTTCCAGCGGTCTGCGTTCATGTTCTCGGAGAATATCGCCATGGCCGCTTTCACGGTTATGTTGGCGATGTCCGTGATCTCCTGGATGCCGCTCACAAACTCTGCCGACGAATGCTGAGGCTGCATGGCCCCGGTCTTCGGGTCTGCGGCGGATGATATCGTCCCTCCTGTCCCGATGATCGTTATATTCGGAAGCCCTGCTTTCTTTTCAAGAAGTATGTCTCTCTTCAAAACAGGGGCAGGTTGTCCCAGAACCTTTATGTCAGAATCCTCGAGTATCCGGATGCCTATATTGTATCCGCTGCTCAGTTTGAGAATGATGATATCTTCTCCGCTGAACTCGTGATGTGGCATAAGCGTTCCCACAAATGTCTTCCCTCTGGACGCCACCGAGAGTCTGGAACCTTCCTTGGCTCCGATGGCCTCCAACCGCTTGGAAATGGATATGGAATAGCTCATTGCTGCTCACTTCGGTGTAATGCTCACTTACGTATAAGGATAGTGTTTTTATCATAGAACGCATCCCACCCTCATGCACATCGTCCAAGTGGGGATGGAGTATGATGTTCTCAGGGAGAACAACAAGATAGCAAACTCCAACTATCGCTTACTGAAAGGGCATGGCATCAGAGCGATAGAGCTCATGGGCTCTATCGGGTCCGGGAAGACCTCCCTCATAATCAAAATGGCCGAACGAATGAGAAATAAAGGCCTCAGAGTGTGCGCAATAGCGGGGGACGTGACCGGAGAGGATGACCAGAAAAGGATGAAGGAATCCGGCCTGGATGCGGTCAACTGCAACACCGGCCACGAGTGTCACCTTGATGCGAACCTAGTAAAGAAAAGCCTTGACAGTATGGACTTGGACAAGTACGACGTGATCTTCATAGAGAATGTCGGCAACCTGGTATGCCCTGCGGATTTCCCGCTCGGAGCGGATTACAGGGTGGTCGTGATATCAACGACGGAAGGCGACGACATGGTGAGAAAACATCACGATATTTTCCTGCATTCGGATATAGCGGTTTTGAATAAAATAGACATCGCGGATGCGGTCGGAGTCGACCCGGAAGTAATCATCGGGGACTACAGGAAACTCACCGGAGGACTGAAGAACATGTATACATGCAGCACAAGAACTGAAGAGGGCATGGACGAGATAATCGCCATGCTGGGACTCTGAAGGTGATATCATGAGGATCATGACTGTTGGCGGCGGAGGAAGGGAACATGCGGCCGTGGAGGCTCTGTACCGTTCCGGTGTCGAGATATATTCCGTAATGAAAAATGCCAATCCCGGCATAATAAGAAGGGCAAAGGCATACAAAATTATCAACGAAACGCTCGTGGACGACATATGCGAGTTTGCGATAGAACACGAGGTAGGCTATGCGTTCATAGGCCCCGAAGCTCCTTTGGAGATGGGGCTGGTGGATGCACTGGAACACATAGGTGTCAACTGTGCAGCGCCTACGAAGGACGCTGCGAGGATAGAGACGTCCAAATCATTCATGAGGGAGCTCGTTTCCAAATACAACATCGAAGGGAACCTCGGATATGCGGTCTTTAAGGACCCTGCAGAGGCTGAGAGGTATCTCAAGACGCTCAAAACGGAGATCGTCGTCAAACCTGTCGGGCTTACGGGCGGCAAGGGCGTAAAGGTCCAAGGGGAGCACCTGATGAACCACGAAGAGACGATGGCGTACGTGAATGAGATCCTCAACGGAGGGGCAGGAGGCTCGGAAGGCGTCGTGATCGAAGAGAAGGCCGTGGGTGAAGAATTCACACAGATGATCTTTGTCGATGGCAAGCACATAGCCCCGATGCCTTTGGTACAGGACCATAAACGGGCAGAAGAAGGGGATGTCGGGCCGAACACAGGCGGAATGGGGTCCTATTCAGATGCTGATCATCTGCTTCCTTTTGTTTCTAATGAAGTAAGGGCCAAAGCACTTGAGATCCTGAAAAGCATCGTTGATGCCATGAGCGAGGAGGGTTGTCCTTACCGCGGCCCCATGTACGGCCAGTTCATGCTTACCAAAACAGGCCCCAAGATCATAGAGATCAATGCCAGATTCGGCGACCCTGAGGCCATGAATGTCCTGTCCATACTGGAGAGCGATTTTGCCACGATCATCCGAGACATGTCGGCCGGCAAACTCAAGGAAGATGTCAAATTCAAGAACCTCGCCACGGTCTGCAAATATGTTGTTCCGAAAGGGTACGGAACCAACCCCGTATCCGGGAATGAGCTGTTCATCGATGAAGAAGGCGTCCGCAACTGCGGCGCCGAGGTATTCTATGCGAATGTGGATGAGAAAGACGGCAAGATCTATACCGGCACTTCGAGATCGGTGGG
>JAISVN010000113.1 GCA_031271555.1 Candidatus Methanoplasma sp. | reverse complement strand
CCTACGGCTTCTTATTTTTGAAACACCTCTCTAACATGAATGAGTTTTCCGAGATAGTCCTCCATCACCATCTGCATTTCGACGAAAAGTATGATTATTCCTTTGCGTTTATGGATGATGCGATTCGCTTGCATTTGGCCGACCGCATCGACGCCGTTTTGTTGGAAAGCGCGGAAGACGCCCAAGTCATAGACTTCATCATGCGCCATTCTGGCACATGGTTCGACCCCAAAGACATCCAATTATTTTTGGACGCCGATCAAAAGTACCACATTCTTCAGTTAGACATCCCCTTCCCTAGGACAGATGGCTCTAATGGTATGTATCACTTTTCAATTAGTCTCAAAGTCCTTTGGTTTTTAATTGCGTTTCAGCCTATGACCTCATTATAGTCTGCATTCCTTTTATATAGGGGGAACACATCGCCAAAATTATGGTAAAGGACAAGATATGTTCCTCGTGCGGAAAGAGGCTTATCGGTCACGGGAACACCACCTTCAAGTGCCCAAAATGCGGGAATTCCGATATCGGAAGGTGTGACCAGTGCCGCGACCAGAGCGTATCATATGAATGCAAGAACTGTGGTTTCATAGGACCTTGAGGGATCACAATGGGACAGATTGTGGCTACATACGACCTCATGCCTGAAAGCACGGAGGTTAACCTCGAGTCGATCGTAGGTACGATATCTGGCGTAATTCCTAACGGAGTCCAGGTTCTAGAGACCAAGATTGAACCGGTCGCATTCGGCTTGAAGAAAATAGTGGTTGGTCTTTCAATCGATGATTCGAACGAGTCTGTAGGAGAAGAGCTTGAGGCTGCTTTGTCCTCCATACCCGGAATAGAAAACATCGAATGTACATCAAGTACACTTCTCTAAACACGATAATTTTAGCAAAAACTGGTTCCTGATTCCAGGCCAGTCACATTTCCATACATGCATATATATCAAAAACCCATAATGTAGCGCTATGTCCGTCGCACCTGTAATGCTTTTCACATACTCTCGGCCGGAGCATACTCGCTCCGTTCTGAAGGCGCTCGGCAATAATGATATTGCCAAAGAAACAAATGTGTACGCATACACCTGCGAGCCAAAGAATGACGGACATGCGGCCAAGGTCGATGAAACCAAAAGAGTCCTTGCAGAATACCAAAACAGCGATCTATTCCAGAACTTCGAAATCGTGGACTTCGGAAAATACATGCCGCTCGGTCCTGCGATGATCGCTGCAGTCAATGATGTTATATCCGCCCACGGAAGGATCATTGTGGTAGAGGACGACATAGTGACATCGAAAGACTTTCTAAGTTTCATGAATGATTGTCTTAATTATTACGAAACTGACAAAACCGTATTCTCGATAAGCGGATACAGCCCCGATATGCCAGAGATAAGAGGCATGACAGAAGATGTGTACATGGTGCACCGGGCATGCCCCTGGGGTTGGGGAACTTGGAGCAGCAGATGGGACTCCTACGACCCTTATGTTAAGGAATACGTGAATAACATCCTTAATAGAGAGTATAGGAGATCCATTGCCAAATGGAATACCGATCTGCCTATGACTCTGGATGCACTTTTTTTCGAAGAAGGGTGTATGGATAAGAACTGGGAACAGCAGTTCTGCTTCTGCCAGTTTGTGAACAGAATGAATGTTGTATGCCCGAAGTTGTCGAAAGTCAGGAACATAGGGTTCGACGGGACCGGAGCCAACCCTGCCCCCATCGGTTTGGAATCATCGTTCGACGGAAACGGGGCCGCATGGAAACTCGAACATACGGAACTGAATGAATCCTTTCAGAAGAGATACAACAAACAATTCATATTCAGATCAAGAACAAAGTTTTTCATAGCACTATCGAACATCATCCATTTTATCAGCCCTGGGCTGTATTACAGGCTTCTGAACAAATTCTATCATACAGATGTCAAAATCAAGGACCTTCAAAACTATGAACTGGATCATTAAATCCGCTTTAAACTCACCTTTCAGAGTTTTGATCCTAACTGCCATCATCGGCCTTGCTCTGCGCTTTGCCCTCGCCCCGTTCCTTACTATGCATTATGATATGTCCTTTTGGTCCGGAACAGTCAATGACATAACCCCGGGCGACGGCTTGTACGGCGGCAGGTTTTACTGGTATACGCCCGTCTGGGGGTACATATTGTCAATCCTATCAGGCATAATGGATATCTTCAGCATTGACACCCAGGGAGTGATAATCCATGGCCTCTATTTCGGACCGTATGCGATCGGCGATGCCATAATAACCAGTCCCGCATTCAACTTCATCGTAAAACTCCCATTGATCATATCCGATCTTTTTGTATCACTCGTCATTTATCTGATAATAAAGAAGGTCACCGCCGATGAAAAAAAGGCAGTCATCGGTTTTGCGATATGGTTCCTTTGCCCATTGGTCATATGGGTCAGCGGAATACAGGCACAGTTCGATACGCTTGCCGTACTGGGCATGATGCTGTCCGTACTATTCCTGCTGAACAAGAGATACCTCCTTGCCGGCATATTCCTCTCATTCGGTATGTGCACCAAACTGTTTCCGGGGATGCTGCTCCCTCTCATGTTGGCCTATATCATTGCCGGGGCTCCAGACAGAAGTCAGAAGATCAAGGGGATTGCAAGCATCCTTATCGGGTTCTCTGTCTTTACGATCCTGATCTTCCTCACACCCATCCTGAATGGTGAACTGTGGTCCAGTCTCGGTTTCTTCTCAAGCCGTATGGATGAGCCTATAACTTCAGTCAATGGCCTATTGGAATGGGACAACATACTCTACATAGCACCTATGATCGCCTTTTTTACCTTCTATCTGTCATTCCTGTTAGCAAAGACCAAAAGCTCTCTTGATCACAGGTTCATACTCTTCTCAGGGCTTGTTTTTGCATCACTTTTCATATGGCCGTTTTTCCCAACATTGCCGCAATACATACTCGTTCTTCTCCCGTTCATGATCCTTCTGCTGTCTATGGGATATGAGATGAAACTCCCGATACTGGCACTGTCCATTATAATTACCGTGTCCGTGATCATGTGGACCGGGGTCGGCGTATTGTATCCGCTTGCCGTCTACACAGGAATTCTGGACCTGAATTATCTTGAAGCCATATCTGGAACCATAGACAGCTACACAGGTCCAATTTATGTTGCGCTTCAGTTCGTGAAATTCATTCCTGCCGTTCTGATGGTGTACTTTATATACATTAAGCAAAGAGATGAAAAAGGAGGCGAGTTCCCATATGCAGAACCAGAATAAACTGTTGATATTGATCTGTGCAATCCTTATCGCATCAACACTGGTCGGACAGGTTCTTCTGAATGTGTCGCCTTACAACAGAACCCTGAACGGAGACAGGGACGGAGACCTTGCCCTTTACGACATAGATTCCAACATATACTCCGATTATGCGGCAATGGCCTTCGTCTCGCAGCAGAACTACGGCATAACGGACTACGTAATATGCTACGGTGATGACCGTATATGGTTCGCTTCCCCTGAAAAGATAGATCAGAGTGTGCTGCATCTCAAAAGATCGCTCCAAAGATGCTCCATTCAGGCATCCGTTATAGGTGTGGAAGAGACCCTACTTCTCATGCAGGATTCAATAGAGAATAATTCTTTCAGCACAGCAATAATATTTGTAACCGGAAGCCTGCCCAATGAGATATATGATAAAGAAAACCCATTGATATTGGAATGGCTCTCTGCCGGCGGCGTCATGTATTGGGGGAATGGGCCTATAGGAAAATATGTGTCGACGATAGGCGAAGACGAACTTGGAGAGATTCATGACTATAACCTTCTGTTCTTCGGAAAAGAAGATGTCATCAGATGCGATGTTCGGAACGTGTTCGACAGGGATCCTCCATATGAGGGGTTGGCAGATGTCATGCGTATGCTTTTCAATGAGTGTACAAACGGCATAGACAATTCTTTGCTGGAGAACTCGATCGATTTTGGTTTTGAACATGAATCCTTCAAATCCGTTACCCTGACAAAATACCATGACGGTACCGGAATGATTGTGGTCTTTGGAGGTACTTTGAATGTCAACAATGCGCTATATGCCTCGCAGGTCATTGCATCTGGAATAAATTATTCATCAGTCATGATAGATTTTGAAAGAGGCGAGGCAAAAAGTGTCTCCGGAGAACTAGAACTGAGCGGATCTGGCATCTACACATTGTTCATTTATACTGGGGGCGTACAAGGAATATTTGCAAAGGCATTTGCATTATAATAGGATTAAAAAGAAAAAGAGAAGGTTTCCCTTCTTTGTTTACTGGAAAGCTTCGGACGGATCCGCTATGAATCCGTCCTTCATCATCTTCGCCGTCAGACCTCTTGATCTCTTTATCATGAAGTCCGCCCTGTCGAAGATCTCCTGCCTGGTGAGTTTGAGGCGTGCGACTCCCTGCTCCTGTGCCTTGAGTGCAACTGCGACTGCCTCTCTGGGGAAGACCTCCATCTCGCTCATGGTCGGTATGATGTAATCTTCGCTGATGCCTTTCTCCTCTGCGCACTTCGCAAGCTCGGTGGCCGCTGCGATGCACATCTCATCGGTTATCGTCTTCGCCCTTACGTCAAGCACACCGCGGAATATCGCAGGGAATCCCATCGAGTTGTTGACCTGGTTGGGGAAGTCGGAACGTCCGGTCGCGAATATCTTGACGCCGTTCTCTTTAGCCTCCCAAGGCCACATCTCCGGGATCGGGTTTGCTGTAGCGAAGACTATCGGGTCGTCCGCCATGAGTTTACAGTACTCTGCGGGTATGGTCCCGGGGCCGGGTTTGGATGCCGCGATAACAATGTCGGCGCCTTCCATCGCTTCCTTTATTCCGCCGGTCTTGCCTGCGCCGTTCGTCTTCTGGCATATTTCCCACTTCTGCTTGAAGTCGTTCTTGACGTCCTCTCTGGCAAGATTGAGTATGCCTTTCGAGTCGCACATACACAGGTGTTTCGGGCTGAATCCCGTTGCCAGGAGAAGCCTTGCTATTGCTATCGATGCCGCTCCTGCGCCTATGACGGCTATGTTCGCATCTGCCAGTTTCTTTCCGACCAGTTTCATGGCGTTTATCGCGCCTGCAACCTCGACCGTCGCGGTACCCTGCTGGTCATCATGCCACACCGGGATCTTGCAGTCTCTCCTCAGCTCATCGAGTATGTCGAAACATTTCGGGTTGGAGATGTCCTCGAGGTTTATACCGCCGAATGACGGCGCTATCAGCCTTACGGTCTCTATTATCTTCTCTGGGTCTTTCGTATCAAGGCATATCGGGACGCTGTCGACACCTCCGAGATATTTGAAAAGCATGGATTTTCCTTCCATGACCGGCATAGCCGCCTCGGGTCCTATGTCCCCGAGACCCAGTACACGGGTACCGTCCGATACTACTGCTACGGTGTTCCATTTGCATGTGTGTTCGTATACCATGTCCGGGTTCTTTGCTATGTCTTTACAGGGCTCTGCCACGCCCGGTGAATACCAGATCGCGAAATCGTCGAACGATCTTACGCATGCTTTTGGTGTTATCTCGATCTTTCCGCCGTAGAACTTGTGCAGTACCATTGCATCCTGTCCGGGCTTCTTTGCCTTTTCAAGACGCTCCTCAACAGTCATTTCTTTGTCGTTTTTCATGTCTTACCCTACCTGAATTTACGAATTTCGTAATATATCTTCGAATTGCAACCACCTTGATTACACTATTCATATTTATACCTAATTTACCCTAAAGTGTCACCGACATGACCAAGGATATAAAAGTGACCCTGATAGACGGCTATATCGATGACCCAGCCGCTTTAGGGGTCCCTCCTTACATCTCTCCGATGATCAGATCCATCGCAGGCGCGGCGGTCGACGCTGGGGCGTCCGTCGAGTATGTCTCAGTTGATATGATACGCAGAGGCAGGAAGATACCGGACGCGGATGTCAGCGTTGTCCTTTCGGGCAATACCGTCCCAGGAAAATATCTCAGGTCCATGCCCATGTCCATGAAGGAGCTGGACTCGATCGCTCCGAAACTCAGCGGATGGAAGCTTATCGGCGGTTCTGCCGCATCGTCTCCTTCTGCGGAAGCGTTCGATTTTGCGCTGAAGAAG
This sequence comes from Candidatus Methanoplasma sp., assembly GCA_031271555.1. Lineage (GTDB taxonomy): Archaea > Thermoplasmatota > Thermoplasmata > Methanomassiliicoccales > Methanomethylophilaceae > Methanoplasma. The sequence goes on along the minus strand of JAISVN010000113.1, from coordinate 143 downwards.
GATATCGCCGCTTCGCTGTACGACGGAATGACAGGAAAGGAAGTGGATGAGCGCTACCGAACGCTAGACGAGTGGAACAGGTGGATGCTTCTTGGTGCAGACGTAGTGACCCAGCATCAGGATTTCCCTCATCCTTTGATCGT
>JAISVN010000034.1 GCA_031271555.1 Candidatus Methanoplasma sp. | reverse complement strand
GGTATTATTATCTTTTCAAATAATTGATTGGCCAGAGATCTACTACCAAGTTCTGTAACTATATACGCCTCTTCAGAACCGCCCTCCGGAGTATACGTAACACTTCTGGGGATTTCTACTATTCCGCTCAGACTCCTAGTTTTAGAAGCCGTCATCACCGCTGTAAAATCGCTGTATAGTGTGTATGTGCAGTTACCATTCACTACGCCGGATGCCACAATCGTCGGGGCCGAGTCTGTATCGGACCCTTCCTCCCCCCCCCCTTCCGATGATATTCCGTATGCAATGGGGAGGGATATCATCGCAAGACATGCGACCAGTGTCGCAATTATCATGATCTTTTTGTTCATTTGTCCATTACTCCTGTCTTTAATTACATGTTACATCCATTTTTTTTTCATTTTTAAGTAACTGAATAAATATATTGGGATTACAGACTATTTATCGAATCTGGTGAATTTTGTTCCTTGATTCATCCAACTCATATGGTCGAATATATAAAATTTAGATAATAGATGGCGGATTTTGACGAAAACTGATCAGGAGGATCAGAGCAGGGATCTCCGGGCAAATATCACATCCCCTCTGGATTCAGATGATGATCGGCATGTTTCTGCGTTGGCTTTCTTCGCAATAAACATGTACTTGGTTAAGAACAAGAAGATGTGATCCTCCGAAGGCGGACACACCCGATCCGGAGGGGTCACCCCTCCGGCTTTTGCAAACGCCGTTAATATATTCTGCATCTGTGAGAACTGCAAATGGTCACTCGAAATCTTCCAACAGAAAATCAGCGAGCGATACCACCTTTATTCCATCTATGTTGTCAAACATATAAGGGTTCAAAGTTATGATCGTCTTTGGATACGCATCATTGGTCTTCATCAATGAACGGACCTCACGTGCCCTGACCTATTCCTGATGGAGGTCTGATGTTACTTGATAGTAGTGTCTTTTGTCCGTATCAAATGTCACGAAATCGATCTCGTTTCCATCAACATTCCCCACAGCCACCCTATTGCCTCTGAACAGCAGCTCCATGTAGACTATGTTCTCGATCATGCCTGCTTCGTCTTCTTTGTTGTAGCCCGCGACGAAGTTCCGGATCCCCAGGTCTGCGGCATAGAACTTATTTGCTGTTCGCAGATATTCCTTTTTTTGTACATCATATTTGTTGGCGCGGTATAGAAGAAATGCGCCTCTAAATGCCGAAGGTAGCTCTCTGCCGTGGGCGGGGAGATCTTCCCGCCTTTACTTAGGATATAATTGGATATGCTTCTCACAGAGGTCAGGTTTCCGATGTTGTTCATGACGAACAAGCTTATGTTTCGTATGTTCCCAGTGTCCCTTATCTGATTCCTTTCAATTATGTCTTTTATGAACACCGTATCATAAATGGCGGAAATGATCTCCTCCGTCTCCTTCGCATCCATGCGCCCTAACGCAACGTAAGGCAACCCGCCCATTCTCATGTACTCTTTCAAAGCCGATGGAATATCTTTTTTTCTTTCTTCTTTGAACTCCAAGAATTCTCTGAATGAAAGGGGATGGACCTCAAGTTCGACATACCTCCCGGAAAGATACGTAGAGAATTCCGATGACAATAGATTTGAGTTAGAAACTGTCACATGTATTTTACATTTTTATTTTAATTTATAAACATATAAAATATACTTTACAATTTAATTTTGTTTGCAATACTCTGAAACATACTTTGGGTACTGCCGATCCCGATTCGTTTACGCTTCTGGATCCCATCTCTCGACTCATATTCTCGCAGTACGGATTACAACCTGTATCCTGGGTTCGACAAAAGAATATGGTCGGTGCTGAGACGACAGAGTTTATGGCGCAGCCTCTGGAATGATCATATGTTGAACTCGAGATCCGCCTAAAATATGCATTACATTACCTATAATATCTGCATTAAATTATCCACAAAGTCTGCATTAAATTATCCACAAAGTCTGCATTGAACTATCCACAAAGTCTGCATTATTTACCAAAGTCACAGGAGGATAAGAGGTTATATATGTGCAAATAGTACATGCTGGTGCATATATCCAACTGGTGGCCGAACATGTATCTGAAAATAGACAAAGTTGAATTCGAATACTCAAGCGTACCTGTGCTTAAGGATATCTGCCTTGATGTTGAAGGAGCACAGTTCTTATCAATATTGGGGCCCAACGGTGTCGGCAAATCGACGCTGATACATTGCATAAACAAAATACTCATGCCGACCAAAGGCGTTGTGACTTTGGACGGGAATAATGTCAAAGAGACCCCTTTGAAAGAGTTGGCCAAACAGGTCGGCTATGTACCATACAAATCAAGCGACACGTTCCCGTTAACGGTTGTTGATACGGTCCTTATGGGAAGACATCCCCACAGCAAGTGGAAATCCCTCGACAATGACCTGGATGTCGTATACGACACTCTGAAGCTCATGAAGATAGAGGATCTTGCCATGCGCCCGTTCAATGAGCTCAGCGCAGGGCAGCGTCAGAAGGTCATGCTTTCAAGAGGACTGGTTCAGGAGCCCAAGATACTTCTTCTGGATGAACCCACGTCGAATCTGGATGTGAGGCATCAGATAGAAGTGACAAAAACACTTTTGGATCTGGCAAGAAAAAAGGACATAACAATAATCATGATAAGCCACGACCTCAACATTGCAGCAAAGTATGCAGACAACATGATACTCATGCATAACGGTTCCATCTATGCCGCAGGTACGCCGCACGAAGTACTAACCGAAGAAAATCTAAGGGCGGTATACGGCGTGGAATCAAAGTTGATCGACGATGATGGTCGTCCGCACATAATATTAAAGGATTCCATTGAAGATTATGAAGAACACTGCCAAAATGTGGCGGAAACATCTGGTCCTATTGTAGGCGCATCAGTATTCAAAACAGGCATTTCCAAAGATGCACAGATAAAGGCTGAAAGCGGCACGATTTCATAATATCATCATGATGCGTTTTTATTGAGATATAAAGAATGAGCGGGTTGCATGTTTTGATACAACCCGGGTGTGCTCACATCGGTCTCATGGGCGTCAGTACCATATCTTTTTCCTCTGCTGTATAAGGATGTATATGAATATCGGACCTCCGATCATGGCGCATATTACGCCCACGGGCAGGCCCGTCTCACTTACTACCTTTGCCAATGAGTCCATTGTGAGCAGGAAGAATGCTCCGAAGCATGCGCATGCCAGAAGCAGATACTTGTTATTAGAACCTATGAATATCCTCACTATGTGCGGGGCGACCAGACCTACGAATCCGATCGTACCTGTGAAACTTACGGCGAATGCAGTCAGCAGCGCCACTATGACCAAGGCCACAATCCTTGTTAGATAAGGGTCTGTTCCTAAAGACATTGCAGCTTTGTCTCCGGCCGAGAGTGTGTTGAGGTGTTTGGAAAGGCACAATAGGAGTATCATCAGCACTATCATGGAGGGGACGACGATGGGCAGTTCCGACCAATCAGCTTTACCCAGCGTACCTATGCGCCAGGAGTACGCTTCTGACAGATGCGTAGGATCTGCCATGACCATCAACAGCGTCGATACTGAACTGAATATGTACATTATGGATATCCCGCATAGTATCATTGTCGTGGGCGTTGTTTTTCTGTATTTCGATATGACCATTATCAGACCGACAGGGACCAGAGACATCAGGAAGGCGTTAACGACGGTTGCTTCATCCCCGGCAATGAACGGGATTATAGATATCCCGCCGACTATGGAGAATACTGCGCCCAGGAATGCTCCTGATGATATTCCCATGGTGAATGGTTCTGCCAGAGGATTCCTCATCAGATTCTGCATGACAGCACCTGCTATCGAAAGGGATGCTCCGACGAATATCGCCATTATCGCTCTCGGAACCCGGTAATCCCAGATTATAAGGTCATCCCTGGTGCCTGAACTGTGCCCGAGCAGATTATCCATGAATACCCTGTACGAATCCAGGAATGATATGTTGTATTTGCCCATGGCTATTGTGATGAACAGCATTACGACGACCAACACCATGCAGATTATGCCGAACAGTATCTTCCTGCGGTAGCTCCAGCGACATTCATTTATGAAATCCTGTACGCTTCCGCCCATCAGTATACCTCCGCACTACCATTCTTCTTTCTTATGATAAGGTAGAGGAATATCGGGCTGCCGATGAAAGACAGGACAACACCTACAGGGATGTCGGATATGTTAGATATGACCCTTGACACGAGATCGCATGATACCAGGAATAGAGCGCCCGCTGCAATAGACGCGGGCATTACCAACCTGTTATCTGACCCTATAACAAGTCTGACTACATGCGGAGATACTAACCCTATGAACCCCAGCACTCCCGTATAGCTTATCACGGCTGCAGTCATCACCGAAAGTAAGACCAAACAGATCATCCTGAACTGGCCCACATTAAGTCCGAGACTTTTTGCACTTGTCTCACCCAGAGTGAGAAGGTTCAGTTGCTTGGACAATAACATGATGACTAATGAGCCTGCGCATGTGATCACTAACATGAGCGGAATGTCGCTCCACGTCATTCCTGTAAGTGTTCCTACCTGCCAGAGGAAAGCGGCCTGAAGGTCGTCCGCCTCTGCAGTTATCATCATCAAAGTTACGAAAGAGTTAAAGAAATATGCAATGGCAGTACCGACGAGGATCAACGCGGCAGGAGAAGATCCCAAGCGTCTGCTGACCAGTATAACTATCAATGCCGGTACCAGTGCTCCAAGGAATGCGTTCCCGACTATGCCGTAGCTTCCGAAGATGGATGTGAAAGATACTCCTGCCACTATTGCGGCCACTGCGCCGAAGCATGCTCCGGACGATATGCCGGTGGTATAAGGGTCTGCAAGAGGATTGCTCATCAAGCTCTGCATCATTGCACCGCCTATTGCCAGACCTGCCCCTGCAAAAATGCCGATTATTACACGGGGCATGACATTATTCCATATGAAATAGTCCTTCCACCACATCTCGGATCTGTCGGGATAAGTAACGCCTGTAATATGATTGAATATTAGCTCGTATGATTCTGTGAATGATATTCCCTGACCTATTGTCAGTGATATGCCTATTACAGCAAAAAGAAGGATCAGGCATGCAATTATGAAGGATATCTTTATCGTTCTTCCGTGACGGTATGTCCGGATCAGTTCGCTGCTGTCTGACATTATAGTCCGCCCGTTTCAGAGAGATCGGCGGCTTTGAAGTCTTCATCGTCTTCCAGGACTATATGCGGCCTGCCGTGGCTTTTTATTACTGTCGATCGGACGCCGTAGACATGCTGGATGTTGGAAGATGTTATGACATCACACGGGTCGCCGATGGCGTAAACCCCGCCTCCGTGCAGCATTATGACCTCATCCGAGTATTTGGCGGCTATGTTCAGATCATGGCTTATCATCACGACCAGAGTATCGTTATTATGGGCGAAATCACGAAGAAGTCTGGTAACCATCATCTGATGCCTGATATCAAGATTGGAGGTGGGCTCATCCA
>JAISVN010000017.1 GCA_031271555.1 Candidatus Methanoplasma sp. | reverse complement strand
CGCCTGAACTCCCATCCAACAACGAGATAATCATGGCTTTGCTCTCAGATCTGAACATCGCCTCGAGAGAGTGGGCGATAAAGCAGTTCCAGAAAAAAGGAAAGAACACTGCGGCAGGGCCGACGGCCGGCAGAGGGCCGGGAGACGCAAGCATCATAACACCGGTAAAAGGATCCGATAAGGGTCTTGCAGTGGCGGTCGGATGCAACCCCTGGCTGGTCGCAGCCGATCCGTACCGCGGAGGCAAAGGATGCATCGATGAGACATGCCGCAACCTTGTGGCGGTGGGAGCTAAGCCCCATGCGTTCACAGACTGCCTCAACTTCGGCAACCCGGAGAAACCTGACCGCCTCGGAGAGCTGAGGGAATCGGTAAGAGGGCTCGGAGAGGTCGCGCGCCACATCAAAGTGCCGATACCTTCAGGAAACGTGAGCCTGTACAACGAATCATCGAACGGCGTCGGAATATTGCCTACGCCGATGGTCATAGGCACCGGCCTGATAAAAGACAGCAGGAATGCTGTTTCGGCGGATCTGAAAGCAAAGGACAACCTGCTGTTCCTCGTCGGCGATACAAAGGATGAGATGGGCGGTTCTTTGCTTTTCCGCAAGTTCGGAGGCAGCGGCGGAGACGTCCCGGATGTTGATCCGGCCAACCTGAAGAAACTGATGGGTAAAATGCTGAAAGCCATGGAAGAAGGGCTTGTAGAGAGCTGTCACGACTGTTCCGACGGCGGTTTTGCCGTCGCCGTGGCGGAGATGTGCATAGCCGGCGGCATGGGTGCGGACATCGATCTCTCGGCCGTCGGAGGCAGCGACATGATAAAGCTTTACTCGGAGAGCAACACGAGATGGATAGTCGAGGTCTCTAGGAAGAACGAGGAAGCTTTCAGGAAGGCCGTCGGAAGGAAAGCCGCTTACATCGGAACGACCGGCGGCACGCGCCTGAAGATCAAAGAGTCCTCGGTCAGCCTCTCCGTGAAAGAGATGGAAGCTGTGTGGAGAGAGCCCATAGGGAAGATAATGAAAGGGAAGGTAAAGGCATCAGCAGTCTGATGTCTTCCTTCCGAATATAAGATATCCTGTATGACCCAGCATCTCAAATGACGGTCTTACGCCTCCGGGGTGTACTTCCATTCCGCGCTGTATATTCTCCAGCGCATACACCTCGGCGAACCCTTTTTCCCTTAATGCTGCGACTATCTTCTCCAGCTGATTCGTGTTCGGCACATAAGAGCACAGGCGCCCTCCCGATCTGAGATTCTTGCAAAGATTATCCAACGCAAGCCAGGGATCCGGCATATCCATTATGAGCGCATCTGCGACCGTGTCTACGCTTGTGTCCCTTGCATCCCCGATCGTATATCCCCAATACTTATCCAAGCCTGTGCGTTTGACGTTCTTCATCGCAAGCTTGGCATTGTCCTCTTTGAATTCCAGTGTGTGCACAGAACCGCTCGGAGCCACGGCGCTGAGGAGGGCGGTCGTAAGACCTCCAGACCCTGCGCCGACCTCCAGGACCGTGTCGCCTGACCTTATGTCGCAGTTGAAGACTATCGTTGCCGCATCCTTTGGGTTGATGATCTGAGCGCCGCGGTCAAGAGATTCCATGAGTTCGATCGCACCTGGCCTGAAAACAAAGTATTCTTTGCCGATTATGCTCACTTTAGACCCGTCATCCAGATCCTTGAACCTTGATCCGTCCACCGTCCCGAGCGAAGCTATCTTCAGCATCTCGTAGGAGACCCTCAGCCAGACCCTCTTGCCGGATCTGTCGGCCAGATACACTGTCTCTCCTTCTAAGAATGCCATTTTATCACATTGTACGTGCGGCAAGGGTCATCTTATCGGTCTCTTTACCGCATATTATGCATTTGCCCTTGCGGCCGCTCTCTGCGGCATAGGGGGTCCCCAGGATCTTCAGGTCATGCTCATCCTCGAACTTGTGGCCGCACTCCTCACAGCCGCACCATCCGAATCTCAGGACCTTTCCTTCGGGTATGTCTTCAAGCGAATCGATCTCCTGGACCTTCGACATCTGGATCTCCTTCGCCTTCTCGAGCAGCGATGACGATATCATCTTCAGCAGCAGTTCCACTCCCTGTCCCGCATCCGCGAGGCTGATGGTCCCTTTCTCGCCGGTGTCCCTTCTTGCGAAGGTGACCACATTGTTCTCGATGTCCCTGCCGCCCAATTCCAGTCTGAGCGGGACGCCTTTGATCTCCCAGTCATAGTATTTGCTTCCGGGCCTTGCGTCCCTGTCATCGAGTTTGACCCGTATCCCGTATTCGGACAGTTTTCCCGCAAGCGCGCGGGCCGCATCGTTTACACGTTCGGAATTGTCTTTTGAGACTATCGGTATTATGACCGTCTGGAAAGGTGCGATGTCGGGCGGCATTATCAGCCCTTTATCGTCCGAGTGGACGCCTATTATCGCTCCGAGCAGCCTCTCGCTCATCCCGTACGTTGTCTGGTGGACATGTTTGTGTTCGCCGTTCTCGTCTTCGTACGTTATCTCATACGGTTCGGAGAAATTGGTGCGGTAATGGTGTATCGAGCCTATCTGCAGGGTCTTTCCGTTGGGCATCACAGTGTCTATCCCCACTGTGTAATATGCGCCCGGGAACTTGTCCCAGTCCGTCCTGACGGAAAGGAAATACGGAAGGCACAGCCGCTTGGCTATCTTTGAGAGTATCTCCACATCTTCCTCTATCTGTTTCTGCGCATCCTCTTCGGAAACATGGCATGTGTGCGATTCGAAGAAGTGTATCTCCCTGACCCTCATGAACGCCCTCGTCTGTTTCGTCTCGTAGCGGAAGGTGTTCACTATCTGGTAGACCTTCAGCGGAAGGTCCTGATGCGACCTCACCCAGAGGGCGAACATGGGGTACATTGCGGTCTCGGATGTCGGGCGGAGGACCAGCCTCACATCGAGCTCGTTCAGTCCCGCATGCGTGACCCAGTATACCTCTGCGTCGAATCCCTTTATGTGATCCTTTTCTTTTTTGAATTCGGTCTCCGGTATCATCAGGGGGAAACATACCTCGTCGTGTTCCGTTCTGTCCAGTTCCTCCCTTATGAAATGGTCTATTCTGCTCATTGCTTTCCAGCCGTAAGGGGTCCAGACGTTCATCCCCTTTATCGGATACCTCTTGTCAGATAGGTTCGCCTTCTCCACGATATCCAGATACCAGTCGCCGAAATTGTCCTCTTTCTCCAAACGGCATCACCACTTCTCTTTCAAAGCATCCGATATGATGCCCGCGACCGATATGTGTGAGACTTCATTCTCAAGCGTATTGCAGCAGAGAACGGCCTCCAGCGCATTGCCTGTCAGTCTTTCGAGGGCGTTGTTCACGAAAAGCCCGTGCGTGCATGCGACGGATACGCTTTTCGCTCCCGCTTCGGCAAGGGCCTGCTTTGCCGCCACTATCGTTCCGCCCGTGGATATCATGTCGTCCACGATGAGGACGTTCTTGCCGTCGCAGTCCATCTGCGCAGGAGATATCTTTACGTCCGAACCGGACAGGCGGACCTTCTCAAGATGATCGTAAGGTACGCCGAGCCTCTCGCCGACGGCTTTCGCTCTGTCCTTGGCCCCGAGGTCGGGAGACAGCACGAGGTCTATGCCCTTTGTCTTGAAGTGGTCGGCGATAGCCGGCGCGGCTTTGAGGTCCTTATGCGGGCAGTCGAAATAGTCCAGAATGGATTCTTTGTGTATGTCCACCGTGAAGACCCTGTCGCACACCATGCCCAGATGTTTTGCCATGACCTTTGCGCTCTCAGGCTCGCCGGGTTTGAAGACCCTGTCCTGCCTGGCATATCCGAAATACGGGATCACGAGGGTTATCCTCTTTGCGCCCATCTTCTTGACCGCGTCCTGCAGCAGGAACATCTCTATGAGGTTGGAATCCGGATAGGTGTTCTGCACTATCACAAGATCGTCATTCAGAGACTCCTTGTCTATCCTTGTATAGCACTCTCCGTCAGGGAACTTTGTTGTCGCTGCCTGTATGTATGCGCATCCCAAGATATTGGACATTTCTTTTGCAAGGTCTCTGGAAGATGAACCCCCGACTATTATCATGATGCCTTAATTCGCATGATATTATAATTACATGTCCATGATTTTTTTGCGGACCAGTTCACGGACATCGGCCCATCTGTGCGTATGGTGGGATATCCTGCGCATGCGCCGTGCGACAGGGTCGTTGCGTTATGAAGAAAACCGCCGGAAGGCCGTGCTGAAACTGATGCGGATGATCCGGTTACGGCGGGGGCACCGCGGCGGCATATTGGCCTTAGTAGGCGTAGTCATCGTCGACCATGAAGGGGACCTCACTGATCGCGATCAGATCCTCCTTGGTCAGAATACCCTTGTCATAGGCTTCCTGCAGAGTGTAGAAAACCCCGTCCTCCCAAATGAGCAACCTGTTGGAGCTGCCGTATTGGATCGTTATCCCATCGATGACCTCGTCCTCAAGGACTGTGATGTGGCTGATGAAATCGCCCTTCATCATCACTGCGATGGAACCGTCGTATGTTCCGTAATACTTCGCAAGCGTTACATCATCAACCGTGGCGTCCGGATTGTCGCTCTTTATATGGTCATCGAGATAGTCTTGTTTTAACAACATTTCTATCTCTGTGCTCAATTGTGCGGGCGGATCCTTCTTCGCTTTATCGGTGTCCTGCATAAGAACTGCGGCTGCGGTCAGAACAAGGACGAACGATACTATCGAAACGATCAATATTGTGTACTTATTCATTCTGAGGCCCCCTTTTATCGGAGATATTTACTGTTTCCGAGTTAAAAAACATTTTCACGGCTTTATTCGTGCTATCGAGTAAGGGCCGATCACAGTTTTTTGTTTGGATCTCTTTCAGTGAGTTCATGTCGTCATCCGTCCATAATGCCCATACTGTTCTGCATACAATGCCTGGTTGTGGCCTTCGACCACTTGAAGCGTTCCTCTGTCCACAGAACCGCTGGCTGTGTTCGATGTGAGTGTTGTTTTGTAGGAATATCCCACTATCTGGCCGATCTTCGGCTGCAATGACGTGCTTGCAGAGCTCTGGTTGGTGTATTTGATCGTGCCCTTGAAGGTGCAGTTCTCCACCTTTGCATTGAATGTTCCCCCCGCGATCCCTCCGGCCGCATTATAGTCGCTTACGTATCTCCACGAGAACGCCACATTGTTCGCGGTTGCATTCGCAGTGCAGTTCGATATCTTTGAGTACTCGCAGTAGCCCGCTATTCCTCCTGTCCTGTCGTTGCCGGTGACGGCCCCGTTGTTGGTGCAGTTGACCACAGAGCCTCCGTTATGGATTCCCACTATTCCTCCTGTCGAGCTGTTCGTGTCAAAACTTACCGTACCGTTGTTGGTGACGGCCGCATTGTTGGTCGAGTTCTTGATGTAAGAATAGTTGAACCCTGCCAAGCCGCCCAATGCAATGTTCATCCCGGATGTCGTGATGGTCCCGTTCACTGTGCAGTTATCTATCATTCCTCTATTGTATCCGGTTATCGCACCGATTCCCGTGATCGCATGGCTTGAGCCGACATCCTTGTTGATGTTCACATTGTTCAGCGTCAGATTCCTGATCGTCCCGCTTGAAATTTCGAACAGCCCGAAATATCCGGTCGCGGTCGATGTGCTGGATAGCCCGCTTATGGTCTTTCCGTTACCGTCAAAGGTGCCGCAGAATTCCCTCAGGACTGTCGTGCCCGAGGCCGGCATCCATTCTCCGGACAGAGTTATGTTCGATGTCAGCTTATAATGTTTGTTTGCACCGACGTACAACCTCTCGGCGTGCGAGTCATAGACACCCAACTTGTTGATGTCCCTAAGATGCTGCACGGTGCTGATCAGATACGGATTGTCCGACGTTCCGTTGCCGCCTCCGAACAGATTGGCATTGAGCGCCTTGTAAGCATTCAGCCTCCCCCCGCTTACGCAGTAGTCTCTAAGCTCTGACTTTTTATCAACGCTGTCCATGAGTACGGATTTCAATCCGAAAGGAGTGTACTGATTCTTCGCTAACAGCAATGCCGCTACGCCGGCGACATATGGCGTGGCCATGGAAGTGCCGCCCTTGATCCCGTAGCTCCCCGGAAGTGTGCTGTATATCGATTCCCCGGGTGCAAAGATATCAACGTTGGCTATGCCATAGTTCGAAAACGAAGCTTTGTCATCATTTGCCGATGTGGCTCCCACCGAGATCAAATTGTCGAGCCTGAAACTGGCCGGATAGGATCTCGTGCCTCCGTCATTGTTATTGTTCTCGTTGCCTGCCGCAGCGACATACAACCCGGGGTAGTTCCGGACCGCCTGTTCCACTGCATAGTTGTATTGCGTGCTGGCCCCGCTATGGTTCAGGATCGGTATGCCTTGAACAGATGCATAATTGATTGCACTGATGATCGTGGAATCTGTGGACCTTCCGCTCGAATCGAACACCCTCAATGAGACAAGGGTCACATCCCAGCATGTTCCTGCGATACCTATTCCGTTATTCCCCTGTGCGCCGATTATTCCGGCAACATGTGTGCCATGCCCATGGGGGTCAACTGGATCGTCTACTGCCACAGCGCTGCCTGAGACAAAGTCGCGGGACATGCTCCTGTTTATCCTGTTGGTCAGGTCTGGGTGTGTGCCGTCTATGCCTGTGTCCATCACTGCGACGGTGACGGATGATGACCCTGTCGTTGAATTCCATGCGCTCGGAAGCCCCATGTTATTGACCGCCCATTGCCGTCCTAGGTATAGGTCGTTTGGCACGGCGCTTACGGATCCGACATAATCCGGTCCGGCCGAAAGAATATCCTCCCTTTCTTCAAGTTGTTTTATGGCCGCAAGAACGTTCTCTTTGCCGCGTTCTTCCAGCTCCAAATAAAGTATGGCCCTGAAATCGTCGATGTTCAATTCATTGCCCTGCGCATTATCCGTTGTTTTTTTCAGACCGTATTGTTCCTTCGCCAGTACTGAAAGCTCTCCGGTCAGGTCGATGACCTTTGAGCATTTGATCTCAGGGAAGTCCTCCGGAACATATGTTTTGAAATTGCGGGTCGTTTCTCTGTTCAGAACGACCAACACGCCGTTATCTGCGAAGTCGTCTTCCGGCGAAGCATCGCTGATCTTCTTCTCCTCCGGCCCATGGTCTGCATAACCGATCTCTTCTGAACCTTTACCGATCATCGGAACGGCGGCCATTAGAAGGACCGTTACGGCCACTATTGAAAAAATACCAATTCTGTTCATTTTCATATCCCGCCGAGGTTACATTAGTTTTAGACTAGACCGGGCATTTAATACCGATTTTTGCCAATATTATACATATGTAAGTATAAAACTATATAGTATAGATATATAATTATATGCTAATTTTTAATGGAAGAGACCTGTTTGAGCTCAATTTCATCTGTTTTTAGGAATTATCTATCAGATTATGCAGGTTTACAGGCCTCGACAGCAATGCTTGACATCACTGTTCGACGCAGCATCTCCCATACTTGCCCGATTGCGACGCAGACCTGAATAGTCAAACTTTTATCGTCATGAATTATAGCACAACAGATGAACGACACCATTTCGGAAGAGAAGATAGACAGGTACCTTCAGATAACGAAGAAAGCACTGGATAAGCTCAAGGTCGCCGCACCCGAAAGATCGTTCGGGAAAAGACTTGCGGATGATTTCCTTGAGATGGCCACATCCTATTACAACGATGCTGTCCATTTCAGAGAGGAAGGGGATCTGGTGACATCGTTCGCAGCCGTGAATTATGCGCACGGATGGCTGGACTGCGGCGCCAGGATCGGGCTTTTCGATGTGTGCGGAGATGATGTCCTGTTCACGCTTTTCGAATGATGCGGGCAGGTTCATCCGTCGATGAGGTCGTGAATACCCTTCCGGTTCCTCTCAGGATCCTTTCCGTCTCTTCTTTGGATGCTTCGGTGAATATGCTGTTGCCGAGCATGCACATCGATGCCCTGAATCCTTCAGCCATGAGGGCTCCCGTACCATCGGCCACCGAATTTCCCATTACTCCGGAATCGGCCGAGAACTTCCTTGATATCTTAAAAAACGAATCTTTGTCCGTATTGTCTGTGAATTCATCCATTGCCGAATCCCCTGCCCTGCACACCCTCTCAAGTTTGTCGGCGTCTCCAAGTACCTCTGCCGTGCTGAGCTTGTCTCCGAGGACCGCCAAAGTCAGTTCCCTGAAGACTATTCCCGCATCCGTGACCTTGCCTTTGGGCGGCAGCCCCGCACCGATCCTTACGGGAACATCGCCTTCATGCATGAGCCCCGCAACGTCGCCGAGCCCTCCTCCGCATACCACTTCCGCAACATGAGCGGCTTCGAATGCATCTGTTCTGCTTGCTCCGGTGATCTCCGCCATGCAGAGCGCGGAGGCGATCGCGCCCGACGCGCTCATTCCGAACCCCTGGCCCAGTGGCAGACTGCATTCGACCGCAACATCAAAACTGCGGCCGGGCGCCATATGTTCGAGGACATGGCGCGTTATCCTTGCCTCGTCTGCCTTGCCGTTTATCGTCACTTTGGTGCTTCCGGAAATCTCGTGGACGTGCACAACCGTGCCGGAACTAAGCCTTATCCCCGCTCCTCTGGACCCTCTTTCGAGAACGTTCTCCGAATAGACCGGTCTGAAGAAACAGGTTATGTGCGCGGGGCAGAACGCCGAGGTCATAATATTTCCGCGCAATAATCCAATATCTGGTCCGATACCTCGATCTTTGTGCCGGTGATGTTCTTTGACGGGCCGGCCGTCACGAGTATGGCCGAGGACGTGGACTTCCCCGATACATCTATATCATTTGCGACGACCGCTTTCAGGTCGTATTCCTCCATCCTCGCCCTTGCCTTCTTCTCCAGCTCCTCAAGGGTAAGGTCGGATTCCGCCTTGAATCCTATGACGTTCTCGCATTTCTTCCTGACCAGCGGGAGGACCTTCGGGACCGGTTTCAGTTTTATATCGAAGGGTTTGTCGCTGGATATCTTGCCTTCCTTCTTTTCGGAAGGCGTGAAGTCCGCCAGTGCGGCCGGCATTATTACGAGGTCGTGGTCGATCGTGTCGACCATCCCCACAAGTTCTGAGACAGCTGAGAACCTCTTTATCTTCAGGAAATCGGGCAGCGGCACATTGCACCCTCCCATCCAAAGCTCCACGTCAGCCCCTCTCTCGAATGCGCGCTTGGCGATGGCTGATGCCATATGGCCGGTCGATCTGTTGGTTATCATCCTCATCGAGTCTATGGGTTCCTCGCTCCTTCCCCCTATCACAAGTATGCGGCGGCCGTGAAGGTCATTGCTCGACAGGAGTTTGACCGCCCATGAGACTATCTCGTCTTTGGATGCGGCCTTGGCCCTTATCCCGTCCCTGTGGGGCCCTATCACGTGCACTCCCCAATCCGCAAGGGTCTTGAGGTTCCTTGCCACTGCGGGATTGTTGAGCATGAGCTCGTGCATGGCGGGCGCCACTGCGACCGGGATCTTCCCGCCCAGAGCTATTGTCGCCATTGAGGTCACGGCGGTGTCGTCTATCCCCTGAGCGATCTTCGATATCGTGTTGGCCGTGGCCGGATAGACCAGGAAAAGGTCTGCCGCCGAGGGATCCCCCCGGTGTGTCACATGCTCGGTCTGCCCCGTAAGTTCTAGGATCGGCTTGATGCCGGCTGCGAACTCGATCGCATCGGGCGCCGCAAGCTTTGCAGCGTTCGGCGTCATGACCGGTATGACCTTGGCACCATGTCTTATCAGTTCCCTTATCACGGAGAAAGACTCCGTTGCAGCTATGCTTCCGGTGATCCCGAAGACTATAGTCTTTCCTCTCAGTCTGCTACTCTTCTCACAGCTTATCTCCTCTGACGGATGCATCAAACCATCTCCTTCAACTTTGTTATAATTCTGTCCGCTATCTCATTCCGGCTGTCCTCGGCATCGATTATCATGAAACCGAATTCGTCTGCCAGCCTGAGGTATTCCCTGCGGGTCTTCTCCAGATAATCGGACTCCTCGTACTTGCTTAGCTTTCCTCTCTCTCCGATCCTGTCCAGGCCCTTCTTCGGATCTATGTCCAAAAGGACCGTGAGGTCTGGAACTATCATTATAGGCTTATTCAGGGAGATCAGCCACTCCCGGTCCAAAGCCTCCCCGTTGAGCCCTGATGATTGGTAAGCGACGGTGGATGCGAAATATCTGTCGCATATCACTATCTTGCCCTCATCGACCCACTTGGATATCCTCTCCGTATGTACTGCTCGGTCGGCAACGAACAGAAGCGCCTCGGCTTTTTGGGATATTCCTTTCACCCTGCCTTCTCTGATGAAACTTCCGATCTCATCATATGTTGGCTCCTGGGTAGCAATGACCTCGTACCCTTCGTCGGTGAGCTTTTTTTCCAATATATTACAAAGAGTGGACTTTCCTGCGCCGTCTATGCCTTCTATAACAAGGAATGCCCCTCTCAGAAACCCACCCTCCGCTCTCGTATCATATCCTGTATTAATACCGCTTGTGTTCGCCGACAGCCTTTCCAGCATGGTGTCCAGCGATTCGATGTCCTTTATGTATTTCTTGCACAGGAACGAGAGCTTTGCTCTTATCTCCCCATCGAACGGAACCCCAAGGGAAGACAACTGAGCTTCGAGGTCACGGGCGATCGTGCCTCCCTTCCTGTCCCAATCCGTCAGTATGACCGCTTTTTTACCGGCTCTTGAAGCGTATTCGGCGGCCTTCATGGGGCCGCCCTCGGACTGTATCATGAAGATGTCTCCCCTTATCCCAAGGGATCCGAGCGCCCTTTTGTCCTTTAGCCCCTCCACCAGGATCACGTGGTCTTCGGAGAGCCTGCCGAGCTCTTCTATCAGTTCCGATATCTCGGTCAGCCGCTCTTCGTCATTCAATTTGCTCCCTCAGTTTAGAGATTATAGCGGACGCATCGCCTTTTATGAAGACCGTCTTCTGTCTGTTTGTCTGTCCGGAGATGACCGATGACGGGAGGCCGGTGTATCTGCTGAACACCTCTTCGACCTCCCTGTTGGCCTTTCCGTCGAGCGGCGGAGCTTTTACCTTGACTATGACCCTCTTTCTCCAGCCGTCCGTTCCTTCGATGCCGGACCTTCCAGATCTGGGAGATACCAATACATCGACCTCGACACCTGAATCCCGTGTCCTGACGGCCTCATCGACAGACATCCGAGTCTGATATGCAGACAGGAGTTATCATTGTTTTCTTTGGAAGCCCGATATGACCGCCTTCGGATCGTTCGGAGACCGCGCGTGTGGATGTGTTACTCCAACAAGAATTTTGAGATGTTGCCGATAAGGCGGGAAGTCC
>JAISVN010000168.1 GCA_031271555.1 Candidatus Methanoplasma sp. | reverse complement strand
CGTATTCACCATATCTTGAAAATGCCGTTTTATGATAATCAATATCTCGGCCGCTAGAGAATACGGCATAGTCTCCAGATCTGAAATAGATCCTGGAATCGGGCGGAACCCTGAGGTCTATTGTCTTTCGATATGTATCATACTCGGCTATCAATTTTCTGAGTTCGGGCCAAAATACATCATTGATCTTGTAACTCCTTCCGTCTTTGTATACAAGCCCATTGCGTTTCATTTTGTTAATACGGGACATGACGGTTCTTCTGTCCTCTCCGAGGACATCAGACAATTCCGCCGCATTCTTTTCTGTGAGCAGTTCTGCCAGAAGGTCCATTCCGTTCCCCGACAGATTGTCTGATGCCGACCCATGATCATGCAGCATCGTAAGCAAAAGATTGAGATATGTGTGCCTTTCTGGGATTATCATGCCGTCTTCCAAATGGATTGCTCCCTTTTCTCTTAGGGCAGACGCGATTGCATAAACGCGCGGTGTGCTGATGTCCATGGAGCTGGACAGCCCTGCCACCGTATTCACTCCATGACTCACACTTTGGAGCATCAGCATCTCCTTTTTTGAGAACATGTACATAATAAAGATAATTATATATAAATGATTATTGGTTTTTTGGACTTTTGATATGGTCTCTTTATCTGAAGAGTCCCTCCGCTCATCAAAATAACCGTGGTGACGACGCGCCGATTATCAACTTTATGACCTACAAACGGCAACTGCAGAAAGAGCAATTTCCGGCCGCAGGCGGTATGAGGGAGTTCCATTCAGATCTCTACGCCACTGTTATGATCTGTGAGAGACCAAAGCGACCTCCGTTTCTGCCGTTATTCGCTCATACCCCATTGACGAGAAAATCTCCAAGCCAGATTATATCCACGCCCTGCTGGGAACTTCTTTCGATCTTGTCATTGGTTATCAAGATCCTTCGGAAATGATCCTTCGGCCCGTCGAACGGCTCAAGTTCCCTCCGGAGATTGTATTCCTTGGACAGGGACCAAGTGACCTGAATGTACATTGGATTCCCGCATTTCGTAGCGGTGAAGTCTATTTCCCTGTCTCCGTACCTGCCGACCTTCACCTCATAACCGTTTCTGAGGAGCTCTATGAAAACTATGTTCTCGACCATCCGGCCTTTGTCGCCGAACTGCTCTCCGACTACATTGTTCCTTATCCCTATGTCCGTACAATAGTACTTGGCCTGCGTCTTCAGCAGTTTTTTTCCTTTGAGGTCGTAGCTCTCGGCCTTGTAGAACAGGTATGAGTCTGTTATCGCCTTCAGATATCTGCCCACCATTGCAGCATCCTTTCCCGTGTATCTTGATATCGATGCGGCGGTTATCGTATTGCCGATATTGTCAAGCAGGAATCTTACCATATTTTCCAGAAGGGTCGGGTCGCGGATGTCGTTCATGCCTATGATGTCGTTGAACAGTATGGAGCTGTATATCCCGTTGAGCATGTTCCTAACATCGTCTTCGGCGTAGTTTCCGTCTATTACCGGCAGAGCCCCTCTTTTCATATAAAGTGCGAGCCCGCTTTCTACATCGGATATGCCATTCAGTTCCATGAATTCTTTCAAAGACAAAGGATAGAGGGATATCTCGAAGAATCTGCCGGTAAGGTCTTTTGAGAGACTGCTTGACAGTATCTCGGAATTGGAACCTGTGATGTAGATATCCGTATCATGGTCGATGCGGAGGGAATTCACAGCCTTTTCCCATTCCGGTACATGCTGTATCTCATCCAGAAGAAAATATGTTTTACCGTGCTGAGAAAGGTTCTCCTCAAACAGTTCATAAAGTGAGACTGCATCTTTTATCCCAGAGAATCTCATGGATTCAAAATTCATGGACACTATGTCGGACGGCTGAACCCCTTGAGATATCAGATGGTCTTTGAACTGCTCCAACAGTGTGGATTTACCGCATCTTCTGATTCCTGTGATCACTTTGATCACATCCCTCTTGCCGCTCATTCTTATGAGCTGGTCAAGATAGCCTCTGCGTATTACCATCCTGCGATCTGCCATATTCTTCAAATGACCCTCTGACTATTTAAAATAAACTAAAAATGATTTACAAATTATTTTTTTATTAAAATCATTAAAAAATGATTCGTAAACTATTTTTTATCTTACTGGTCACCTCGACCTTCGGTCGCATGACAGTTCACTGTTTGAAGAATCCGGCCACATCCCCGCATGGGTCGTCGGTCGGTTCAGCCTTTATGTCTTCCAGGTTGAATGTCCTGCGGTCCAGGATCACGGCGATCCCTCGGTCTGTGCCTGAACGTATCAGCCTTCCTATCGCCTGCCTCATCTTGCGCATTGCGGGTATCTTCGAAGAATGCTCCCAACCGTTCCCGAACCTCATATCGTAATATCTGCGCAGGGCTTCCTGCCTTGCCGTAGGCTTAGGGTACGGGATGCCTACGAGAAGAGCCATCTCCATATCCTTGTCCGGGAAGTCCAGCCCCTCGCTGATCCTTCCGCCGGTTATGGCGAAAAGGACGCTTCCCTCGGACAATTTGAACTGCGACACCTCCTCCATGAGTTCCAGCTGGGTCATTCCCCTCCTTTCTATGAATATGTCCTTGCCTATTGCGGCTGCTATGCCGTCGGAGAGGAACCTCTCCATTATCGAATATGAGGGAAAGAACACTGCGGTGTTCCTGTTCACGGACTTTGCAAGGGACACTATGTGGCCCTTCATCTTGAGGTAGACCTCGGGTATGTTGTTGAACTCATCGTATTTGGTCGATACGTCGTTCACGTAGACTTTTTTCAGATTCTCGGGAGGGAATGGGGACGGGAATATGCGTTCGACCGCATCAACAAGGCCTATCTCCTCTGAATAATCTCCGAGAGGTGCCAGGGTGCCGGACATGTGGACCGAGGATTGGCATATCCTCAGGGGCTCCGCCGCCGCCCTCGGGTCGAGGCAGTATGCCTGGAACTTTGGGTTATCTCCCCCCACCACCAAGAATATGTTCGTTTCCTCGTCCGCCATGTTCCATGCGGACAGGAATCTGCCTAGAGACAGTATGTATGATCTGGGCAGTTTCTTCTTTGCCTTCTTGATCTCGGAGATCATCTCCCCGTGGTCCATGAGCCCTTTGTAGATCATATTCAGAGAGTGCGACGACATGCCCAGCCGCTCCATCATTTCATCCTGCAGGAATGTGTATGGTATCATCCCGTCATCCCCGGTCAGATATTCGGACAGGGCCTCGTTCAGACATTCCCTGAGCACCGAAGTTATGTCAGTCACTGACAGACCGGCGTGGACCTCCGGGTCGTTCCACTCCGCAGCCTCTTTGTCGGCAAGCGCCATGGCCTTCATGCTGTATTCCAAGGTCATAACCTCCCTCAGGTAATCCGGGAGGTTGTGCGCCTCATCCACTATAGCCACCATGTCTGACAAAGGGGATCCGACCCATTCGAGGAATCTCTCCCTTATGTGAGGCATGAACATGAAAGAATAGGGCGCTGCGACGATGTCTGCGTGCTTTATCAGATGCTTCACTGTCTCATACGGGCATGTTTCCCGCTTCAAACAATATTCAGCGAATACTTCGGGCTCTGGATGCTCTCTTTTTATGAAACCGAGGATCTCATCGACATTGATCTTTCCTACATTCTCGTAATATCTGCAGGGTCTGCCGGTCCCATCGTCCTTTTTGTATTCTGAACAGAGGCGGGAGAGCTCCTCGGATGTGCCGCCCTCATTCTCGGGGTCCCTGGACATCATGGGGCAGGTGTGGATGCTCCTGCCCTGAACCCCTATGCAGACTATCGGCTCCTTTTCCGATATGGCCTTGGCCTCGCGGATTATCTGCTTCTGCTGCGATTTCGTCCTTGTGAGGTATATTATCTTGCGGCCGGTCCCGAGGGTGGCTTTCAGGGCGCCGGCCATCGATACTATCGTTTTTCCAGTCCCTGTTCCGGATTCTATGACCGCTGCGCCGCCCTCGAGGACGGTCGCCGTTATCAGGTCTTCTATCTTTTTCTGTTCCCCGATGTACTCATAGGGAAAGATGTCCGGCTTTTCGGGATGTCCGTTCATCACTCTTTTCTTTGCCAGATGTCTTCAGGGAGGTCGTCGTATACGACGGACTCGTCTGCGACCTCTTCAAAGGATTCCGAAGGGGCCGCTTCTATGAGCCCGCTTATCCTGTCCTTCTTGAAGAGCCAGTAGTGTATCCTCCACTCCCTTCCGTCGTAGAGCGTCGTCTCTTCCCTTTCGGTCGTCAGAAGCCCTGCGTCTTCCAGCATGTAGAATGCATCCCTGTCCTCAGGTTCCAGCACATTGTCTATTATCCTGTCGGAATATCCGAAGAAGTTGAGGACGTGCCTCGCAAGCATGTATGCCTGCTCCTCCTCCATCCCCATGCTGTTGTCTATACTGTGCTTTATTGCAAATGTAAGATCCTCGACGGTCACTGTATCTTCCACTGATAACACCTCAATTCTCCACAAGGTCAACGAACTTCACGTCCGTAGCGCCTGCGACCTCGGCCACTTTCTTCAGGATGTCCGGCGTAACGTTCTGATCCACCGTTATGACCATCAGCGCATCCGAGTCGGACCTTCCGACGGACATCTGGGCGATGTTTATCTTGTTGTTGCCGAATATGGTCCCTATGGCGCCTATTATGCCTGGGGAATCCTTGTACGAAACGAGCACCATGTCCCCGGACATAGGCGCATCGAATGTGAACCTGTCATATCCGACAAGCCTCGGCTGGTCCCCGAACACGGTCCCTCTTATCGCTGCAACGTTCCCTTTGGAGGTTATCCTGACCTCTATCATGTTGGCATAATCATCGGATTTGTCGGTCGATGATTCCTTTATCGCTATGCCTTTCTGTTTTGCGACAGGCATGGCGTTTATTATGTTGGCATTGTCCGGGCCGATGATGTTCTTGAGCACTCCGACCACGAAGGACACCGTGAGCATCTTCGTCTGCTTGGATGCGAGTTCCCCGCAGTATGTTATCTCCAGCCCGTCTATCGGGTTGTTGCCGGTTATCTGATGCGCCAGCATGCCCATGCGCTCGACCAGCGGTATGAATACCTCGGTCTCAGGGTCCATCTTGCCGCGGGGTGCGTTTATGGCGTTGGTTATCTCCCCGTCCTTCAGGTATTTCACTGCGGCGACAGCCACCTCGACTGCGACCCTCTCCTGAGCCTCCACCGTGCTTGCGCCGAGGTGGGGGGTGGTCACGAGGTTGTCAAGCGACAGGAGCTTCATCTCATCCTCTATGAGAGGCTCGTTGCACCAGACGTCGAATGCCGCGCCCGCTATGATCTTCTCTTTGAGCGCTGTGTACAGGTCATCCTCGTTGACTATTCCGCCTCTTGCCACGTTCGCGATCCTGACGTTTGGTTTCATCATCTTGAACTGAGGCAGGCTGATCATGTTCTTAGTTTCCGGGAGCAGGGGTGTGTGTATCGTCATGAAATCGGCGGACTGTATGACCTCTTCGAATGTCG
>JAISVN010000156.1 GCA_031271555.1 Candidatus Methanoplasma sp. | reverse complement strand
CATCGCTCAAGAAATTCGAATGTCCCTACTGCGGGTTCGAATTCTCGATGATATACGCGCGCACTTTCGCATGTCAGGGATGTTCCGAGGCGTGGAACAACTGCCCTAAACTGAGATGTGCAAAATGCGATACGGAATTTCCGATCACGGAGACGCCGCAGATACACAATGAAGCTCAGCAGAGGAACATCGCCGAGCATATTTCGAAGGTCGTGACGAAATACAATAACGATATGGGTTACAAGCCCAACAGGTGAGATCAATGCACGTGTGTCTAGGATTCGATACCGGGGGGACCTACACGGACGCGGTCCTGATGGACATGTCAGAGAACAAAGTCCTGCAGAAGTCCAAAGCGCTGACCACGAGGGACGACCTCTCTGTGGGTGTCAGGAACACGATGGTCAATTTCGACAAGGAGCTGTTGAAGAATGTGGCGATGGTATCCCTGTCATCGACGTTGGCGACCAATTCGATCGTTGAAGGTAAGGGGTGCCGCGTCGGCCTCATATGCGTCGGCGAGGAATTCGATATGTCCATACCGGTTGATGTCCACACGACGATATCCGGCGGCCATGACCTGATCGGGAACGAGGTCGCCGAACTCGATGAGGCCTCCGCCAAGAAGTTCATGGCATCCATCAAAGGCCGTGTGGATGGATTGGCGATAAACAGCTACCTCAGCATCAGGAATCCGGAACACGAACTGCGCCTGAAGAAGATCGCCAAAGAGGTACTCGATGTTCCCGTGGTGTGCGGACACGAGCTCTCATCGAGCCTGGGATATCACGAGCGCACGACGACTTCGGTAATGAATTCCCGTCTGATCCCGATAATAAAGGACCTCATGGATTCTGTGAAGAAAGTCATGGGCGAACACAAGATCGAGGCTCCTTTGATGATAGTCAAGGGAGACGGCTCCATAATGAACGAGAGCGTAGCGCTCGAAAGGCCGATCGAGACCATACTGTCAGGACCGGCAGCGAGCCTGATAGGGGCGAAAATGCTGACCGGAAGGAACGACGCCATAGTCATGGATATGGGCGGCACGACAACCGACATAGGAATACTGAGGAACGGTCAGCCGAGGCTTGAGAAAGAAGGTGCGATGATAGGAAACCGCCGGACAAGAGTGATGGCGGCGGAGATATCCACATCCGGAATAGGCGGGGACTCCAGAATAATCGTCAATGGAAGCAAGTTCATGCTGGAGCCCGTCAGGGTCATACCGCTGTGCATTGCGGCCACCATGTGGCCTCAGTTGCTTCCCAGACTCAAGGTCATCGGCGAGACCAAATCAGGATTCTCGCCAGAGAGCATGGACGTAAGGAACATAGTGCAGGATACGGAGTTCTTCATCAAGATAAAGGACCTGGATAATGTACACCTAAGCAAAGAGGACAAGGCGCTCCTGGACCTGATATCCGATGAACCGTTCTCTCTGAAGGAGGCAGGTTCAAAGCTTAACGTGCACCCGTTCTCTTTTGACGTCTCAAAGATGGAGGAACTCGGGATAGTGTACAGGATAGGGCTGACCCCCACGGACCTTCTGCATGCGGAAGGCAAATATGAAGAATACAGCAAAGCCGCATCCAACTATGCCGTGGCGCACCAGTCCCAGAAGATGAACATGACCGACAAAGAGTTCGTACAATTCGCGAAGGGAAAGGTCGTGGACAAGCTGGCGGAGGTCCTTCTTAAGAAACTGTTCTTCGAGGAAACGAACACATTCGATATCGACACGATAGGGCTGGACCTGATGTGGAAGGCGATATCGGGTCTGGAAGGTCTAGACTTCGGCTGTTCGATAAGATTGAACAAGCCGCTTATCGGAATAGGCGCGCCCGTAGCGGCATGGTTCCCTCAGGTAGCTGAGAAGTTCGGCACCGAACTCCTCCTGCCGGAGCACTCCGAGGTCGGCAATGCGGTGGGCGCCGTAACCGGAAGCGTGATAGAAAGCATGGACATCCTTCTGAAACCCTCTCCGGGAGAGAATTCACTGGATGATCCGTCATGCATACTGTTCGCACCCTTCGGCCGTTTCGAGTTCGAGAAACTCAGCGAAGCGGAAGCATTCGCGGTCAAAGAAGGCAGCAAACACGTGAAAGAGAGAGCGGAGAAAGCAGGCGCCGACCTGATAGAGGTCCGTTCCGAGAAGATCGAGAAGAAGATCGGTTTCGGAAGGGGATACGACGGCCATATGCTGATCGAAGCGATAATAACCATAATGGCAGTAGGAAAACCGAGGCAGTTCACGATCGGGAAATAAACACATTGACAAACTATTCTGCCGCAACTGCCGTGCAGGATATCTTTGGAGGGTTATGCAGACTTCAAGTCTCATAATGATAGAGGAGGCATACTGATGAGGATTGGACTGGTAGCATGCGATATACTTGAGCCGGAGTTCGAGTATCTGATAAAAGACGACCCGGACTTCGTTCACAAGGAGTACGTGGAGTTCGCTCTGCACGAATGCCCGGAAGAGATGCGCAAGCAGCTTCTGGAAAAGGTGAATGCGCTCAAAGGCAAAGTGGACGCGGTCTTGCTGGGATATGCGGTGTGCCAGTCGCTTGGCGGATTCACCGAGGTCGTCGACGTTCCGACGGCAATGCTTGATGGAGACGACTGCATATGCGTGCTCCTCGGTGCCAAGGAGTACGCCAGGGAAAAGAAGATATGCACCGGAACATGGTTCTCATCGCCGGGATGGGCAAGGGAAGGGATGAACGGCATAGTCAAGGAGATGCATCTTGACAGCGTAGAGGGTGTCGACCCGATGTTCTTCATGGACCTGATGTTTGAATCTTATGAGAGATGCCTCTACATAGACACAGGCATAAATGAGAATAAAGAAGAGTATCTTGAGAAATCAAAGGAATTCGCCGGGCAGCTCAAATTAAAACACGATGAGCGGAGCTGCGAACTCACCATGCTCGTGGACACTATAAAGAGGGTAAAGGAACTGGCCTCAAAAGCATCCATGTGATCCCGGCAGATCATTTTTATCTCCCTGAGTGGCGAAAATGACATGAATTAGAGTAATTGGTATATATCCAGAGAGGATGATATTCCGATTTACTGATATTGATAATCATTATCTTTAAGTATCATACAAGCCCATGACATATACCATGCAGCGGTGGACCTCGCAGCTCTCTTCCATACTCGAGATAATGTATGAGACAGAACATTTTCTGAGTGCCGATCAGATCTATCTGAAATTGGCGGAAAGGGATGACAGCGTAGGGATCGCGACCGTTTACCGTAATCTTAAGAAACTCGTTGATATGGGATTCATAAGCGAGGTAAACTGGAAGGATGTGAGACATTACACAAAGCATCCGTTCTCCAATGCGTTCTTCGTATGCGAAAAATGTGGCAGCATGCTCAGAATAGACATCTCTCTGGCCGATCAGACATACCTCTCCAATGAGGTCGGCATGCGCGTCAACAAATGGAGCATGAGATTCGAAGGGATATGCACGGAGTGTGAGAAATGCATATAATGGAAGGGTTCCTGCCTTTGCATTGGTCTGTTTTCTGGACCATAGTATGCATACCAGTCCTCATATTCGGCATAAGGTCAATGAAGAAGCTGTTCTCAGAACATCCGGAGAAGAAGCTTTCAGTTGCATTGTCCGGCGCATTCATTGTGATCCTGTCATCGCTCAAGATACCGTCCGTTACCGGATCGTCCTCTCACCCCACAGGAACCGGGATGTGCGTCATGTTCTCCGGGCCTGCGGTCACAGCGGTCATCTGTACGATCGTGCTGCTGTTCCAAGGGACGTTCATGGCTCACGGAGGATTCACGACGATCGGTGCCAATGTCTTCTCGATGGGCATCGCCGGTCCATTCGCTGCATATTCTGTCTACAAGTTCCTCAATAAAAGGAAGATCAATCCGACCGCCACTGTATTTGCGACGGTCTTCGTCGCAGACATCGCGACATATCTGGTGACCGCTTTGCAACTGTCCCTCGTTGTTCTGACGGAAGCATCAGGCACATCTTTCCTGGACACGTATTCCACTTTCTTCGGCATATTCGCACTGACCCAGGTGCCTATTGCCATTGCCGAGGGAGCTCTAATGGTATTCTTCTTCAGATATCTCTCCGGCGTCAGGCCTGAGCTGGTCAAAGACATGGGATACGACGGAACGGCAGCCGGCAGGAGCGATATATTCGATAGTGCGGCAAAAGCAAAGAAGAGCGGAAACCGCAATATGCTGATATTATTCTCCATAACGCTTACCGTCATGGTGCTGGTCGTATGCGTGACCACTTTCTTTTATGATATCGGAGGAGCGGATGATGCCGGCGCCGGCGCAATAGAGATACTGGTGCCAGGCTATGAACAATGGTCGGATAATTTCATGCAGATAGGAGAATTCGGCATAAGCATACTGTTCCTGATCCAGACGGCGATAGGGGTCCTGATACTCGCATCCGCACTGTATCTGCTCATCAGGAAGAAACACGACCACGGGAACGAGTTCAGCACGGTGGATGTTTTTGCTTACGGGAGCAGGATGGTCGGATGGTCTCCACTTGCAAAGCTGCTTCTCGTCGTATCTCTGCTGATCATCAACATAGCCTCGCCCTCGATATGGATGGCCGTGTTCACCGGTGCCATCGGGTTCATCCTGTTGCTGTATGGTTCATCGCTCAGGCCCCCGGCCATTATGCGCAGGCTGTTCATTTATGCGCAGGTCCTGATCATAATCAGCGTTCTCATATTCGCAGTCGTCACAGACGGCGAGACGGTGATGAGGATATCCGTATTCGGGTTCGCCATCGATTTCTCCGATGCAGGCGTTTCGCTTGCACTTCTGATATATGCGAGGGCGACCGCATCGCTTCTCATAATGTTCGCATTTGCAGCCTCAACGCCGGTCCCGCATCTTTCCGCAGCATTGAGAAAATTGAGATTCCCCGGCGTATTTGTTGAGATGATGGTCCTCATCTACAGGTACACATTCCTTCTGATGGAATCGGCCGAAAAGATGCATACGGCCGCCGAATGCAGGTTGGGGTATTCAAGCTACAGGAAGAGCATGAGAACGACCTCGAGACTATCCGTCGGTGTGTTCACAAGATCTCTGGACACGGCCGAAAGAGGGCAGATAACGCTTCAGTGCAGGAACTACAAGGGCGAGTTCCCCTGCCTGTCCGACTTTGAAACCCGCAGCATACTGCCTACCATATTATGCGCCGCGGCAGTGATCGCTGCCCTGGTGTTCCTTCTCTACACGCTGGAGGTGTTTTCACTATGAAGATAGAA
>JAISVN010000148.1 GCA_031271555.1 Candidatus Methanoplasma sp. | reverse complement strand
TGTTTTTATGCTAGCCGGCCACCCGCCTCGTGATATGGCAAGGGCCAGACTGTCCACTGTCAGTTTGGAGAAACCATCCACTTTGTAATCTTTCTGGAACAGACCCCTCAGAGATATCGTACTGTCCGACTCGCCTGATTCAGCAAGGCTCATCGGCCTCATCCTTATCCTGCCTATCCTCCCGGCCCCAGAATGCCTCGTGGGTTCATTTGGAGGCACCGAGGAACCTGTGAGTATGAACTGCCCGTTCTGGCCTCGGCGATCTACCTCAAACCTGACAGAGTTCCATATCTCCGGTACGTCCTGCCATTCATCAATCAGTCTAGGGGTGTCCCCTTCCAGAAAGCGCAATGTCCCGTTTTCTGCTGCAAGTTTGAGTGCTTCTATCTGATTGGGATCTTTGATATAGAGTGCACTTTTTGAAAACTCCTTGGAGGTACGGGTCTTGCCGCACCATTTTGGACCTTCGATCAAGACGGCCCCCATGGATTCGATGTACGCTTTGACAAGCGGGTCCACCGAACGTTTCATGTACGCATCTTCCATGATTCCTAAATTGTTTGTTCGTTTATACATATTCCGATTTGGACTAGACTTTTGACTGGGTTTGGACTAGACTTTTGACTTGGTTTGGACTAGATCGGATTCAATATTTTCGTGTCTACAGGTTGCAACGTTCAGAAAGATACGGTTTACTGGCCATTATCAGGCCAGACCCGGACTTTGAAATGTGAATGGATTTTGTCCGACATTAAGGCATTTTTACAACTATGTCGAAATATAATATCGCCGTTGAGACCCCTGACTGGGTTGCAGCGGATCCTTGCGGACCTCTTTTGTTCTGCGGCCTATTATTCGGTCTGCTTTTTACGATATTTATGCATAGTCTTCCGATTGGATAAAAATGGCTCTTTTCAGGTAAATATATAAGCGACCTTTCCTTAGACCGTGACAACGAATAGCACGATGAAGTGATACAATGGCCTTCTGGAACAAAGAGATCGAAACTATGCCCCGTGCGGAGCTTGAGAAACTGCAGCTGAGCCTTCTCAAGAAACAGGTACGCACAATGTACGATTCATCTGAATTCTTCCACGGACGCATGAAGGCCGCAGGCATAACGCCGGACGACATAGTCGATTTCGAGTCTTTCAGAAAAGTCCCTTTCATGAAGAAGACGGACCTGAGGGACAACTATCCCGACAAGCTGTTCGTCAGGCCGTATGAGGATCTTGTGCGTGTGCACGTCTCATCCGGCACCACAGGGAAACCCACCATAGTCGGATACACTGAAAAGGACCTTGACGACTGGGCGGAATCCCTTGCGAGAGGGATGATCTCCTTCGGAATGTCGGATAAAGATATGCTTCAGAACTGCCACGGTTACGGATTATTCACCGGAGGCCTCGGCGTGCATTATGCCGCCGAGAAGATCGGTGCGACGGTGCTGCCCACAGGCACTGGCAACACCGAGAGGCAGATACAGCTCATGAAGGACCTGCCTGTCACCACGTTCGCCGGGACGCCTTCGTACCTGTTCCACATAGCGGACGTGTGCGACGGCATGGGCGTTGACATCAGGACCGATACGAAGGTCAGGCTTGCCATCGCCGGAGGGGAACCCTGGTCGGAGAGCATGAGGACAAAGATACAGAACAGAACAGGCATCAAGGTTCACAACTGCTACGGCGCAAGCGAATTCTACGGCCCTTCATTCCTTGAATGCGAAAAACAGTGCGGCCTCCACGTGTGGGCAGACATATGCTACATAGAAGTGCTGGACGAGAACGGCGATCCCTGCGCAGAAGGCGAAAGGGGAGAACTCGCAGTTACCATGCTGCAGAAGGAAGCGTTCCCTATAATAAGGTACAAAATAGGCGATATATCCGCACTCGAATGGGAGCCCTGCGAATGCGGAAGGACGCATCCCCGCCTTATGAGGATATCCGGAAGGACCGATGATATGCTGGTTGTCCGCGGCATAAACGTGTTCCCGTCGCAGATAGAGAGCGTCATCGGAGAGATACCGTACCTAAGCACATTCTACCACATAACGCTCGAGAACAGGAATTACATGGACGATATGGTCGTGGAGGTCGAACTCAATGAGTCTTCGCTGACCGAGGACATGGTCGAACTCGGGAAGATGGCCAGGCATGTCGAGGAGAGGCTCAAGAGCGTGCTCAACATAAAGACCAGCGTAAAACTGGTCTTGCCCGGTACTCTCAAGAGGTTCGAAGGCAAGGCGCAGCACGTGACCGATAACAGAAAGTATGACTGATCAGTCCATCATTCTTTCTGCAAACTTCTTCAATTCCACATCATATCTGCCTGACGATATGTCGTCCTTATCGGCGAAGGGTATCCTCAGATCACCTTTGTAATCGACCGAGAAGAATTCACAGAAGTCCTTGAGTCCGTTGACGGCAAAATCTGCAACCTCTTCCTCGTCTCCGAGCGTTATCAGCGCAGCCATCTTCTTTCCTGCCATCTCGTTGTACGCGAAGTCCGAGGATCGGCACAGACAATGCAGTCTGTTCAGGAAAGCCAGCGTACACGGGGTGAACTGCCACATGTATATCGGGGATGCGAGCGCTATCATATCTGAAGCGAGGAATTTCTGGTAAAGTATCCTCATATCGTCATCTATTGTGCAGTGCGACT
Organism: Candidatus Methanoplasma sp.; assembly: GCA_031271555.1. GTDB lineage: Archaea > Thermoplasmatota > Thermoplasmata > Methanomassiliicoccales > Methanomethylophilaceae > Methanoplasma. Next base: position 1,645 of record JAISVN010000148.1, on the reverse strand, counting down.
TGAGAATATCCTTCTGACAGGCGCCGCAGTTCCTGCAGCCTTTGATATCCATCTCAAAAATGTGGAACTCTTCAAAATCCGCTTTGTCTCTGATCTTCTTTATGAATTGCTTTACCAGTTCGGAGGTGTTACCGTTCCTCCTCGGGGAACCGTTGATTATCAGTACTTTCATGTGGATTTGTTACGGGATTTTGGTATATATCCATTTACGGCCACACTCAGGATATCGAATGCTGCGGCCGGCGGCGCATGTGCAGAACTGAGGAACGGGGCTTAGGACAGCGGACAGAGAAAGAGAAGGTAATCAGGGAGATAGGGGGTATGACCTCCCTTTGGGTTTGGTGAAAAGAGTTTAGCATGATGTTCCTCATCCCTGCCTGCGCAGGGACCTCCTCAGCGGTGTTCTATCGTCAGCTTTCCGATGACGTCCTCCTTTGGTATTTCGTACGAACCGTCCGGGCCGGGGGCGAGCGTCTTTGCGTTTCCGTTCTCTCCCGTCCTGTATGTGACCGTTCCCGAAGGCCCTCCTTCTATCTCGAACACGTAAGGCTTGTTCCTGCGGGCCCTGTTCTTTCCGATTATTGCAGCAGAGGATACCACCTTCACGACCTCGTATGCGGCCCTGTAGAAGAACAGGAACCAGACCAGGGAGGCTGCGGCGATCACCAGAACGATTCCGCCGATGACCAACAACAGCGTATTGTCCCCGTCGATGTTCCCTTCGGGTGCGTCGTCGAAGTAGACCTCCAGATCCAGGGATGAGTTCACATTCGCGAAGGTGACCTCCTCTGTCGAGTGGATATCGTCTCCGTTCCACCACGCCCTGAACTCGTATCCTCCTTCGGCGACCGCTCTGACGGTCACGAGCGCATTGTGCGGAAGTGTTACGGCAGAGACGTAATCGGCGAAGGCCGTTCCGTTGATGCTGTACTGCGCTGTTCCGGATCCCGAGCTTACGGTTATGTTCAACACCACAGGTTCTCCGGTCACAACCACAATGCTGTGGTTGCTCATCACGTTCCTGAAGGTGTAAGTTCCCAAGGCTATCTCCTCCGAGGAGATCGGCCTTCCGTCGACCAAGACCGAGGATATGGTGTTCCCCGGTGTTGCGGAGAAGGTGTACGTTACGCTCCCCATGCTCGGGACCGACCTGTTCCCTTCGGGATCGATCGTCGAACCCGAGTCGGATGAGGATGTCACGGTGTACATGGCAGGTTCTCCGCGGTCCATGGTGAACGACGATCTTGTCAGAACGTTCCCCGACATGATCTGGTTCATCGGCGATGCCGTTCCGGTAAGGTCGTCCAACCATCCGGCGAAAGAGCATCCCGGATCCGGAACTGCTGTAAGTACCGCTGTTTGGCCTGTGGTATAGGTGAACACGTACGGGGTTCCCGGGGTCAGTGTGACACCATCGACCGCAGTTGTTCCGTTCGTTCCTCCGGTTATTGTCAGTACTGCATATGTGTTCCCGCCTGTGTTGTCGGAGAACACCGATCCCGTCGTGACGTTGGAGTTCATGACCACTGATAACGGGGAAACCGCCGGTTCCGATGCAAGGGTTCCGGACCAGTCCGTGAGGACGTAGTTGCCGGTACCTGTTGCTGTCAGGACGACTGTTGCGCCTGTGGTATAGGTGATCGCA
>JAISVN010000076.1 GCA_031271555.1 Candidatus Methanoplasma sp. | reverse complement strand
ATCAGGAAGGCCAACATGAAGAATCTCTTCCTAATGATCTACATGGGTAATGGAGCGCACCCCTCATCGTTCGAACTTGCTAAGAGGGTCAAGTCATCCCGCGCCTACGGATGCGCATCCCTGGAGATGATCCTGGTGGCCGAGGGCGAGGCAGACGGTTTCCTGATGTATGCCGAGAGATACTCGCGGGCGATAAGGGTGGTTGACATCGCCGCAAGCGCACTCGTGCTCAGAGAGGCCGGAGGCGAGATATACGATCTCGAGGGGAAAGTGCTCGATATGGACTTCGACATAGGCTCCCGCTCCAACTTCGTGGCATTCGGGGACAGGAAGGTCTACGATTTCATAATGAAGGCCGACAGCGGGATCCCGGTATCTCCAGTGTACGGCATATGCGTGAACACAAAGGTCCCTGAGGCCAAAGAATACACAAGACGGGTCATGGATGCCCTTGATGGATGCGAATTCGTGCTGGACGAGGGCATTGCCGGAGAACTCGGCATGGAAGGCCGCCCGGTCGAAGAAATGAAAGTGGATATCATGATAACGATCGGAGGCGATGGCACGATCCTCCGCACCTTCATGAAGAACAAGGCCCCGATCATCGGGATCAACGCCGGCGGAGTGGGGTTCCTTGCAGAGATAAAAGTGGACGATATAGAGCAAGGGATCGAAAAACTCCGCAAGGGGGATTATATCGTCGAGGAAAGGGCGAAGCTCAGTTCATGGTACAACGGAGAGTATCTCGCGGAGGCGGTCAACGAGGCGGTCGTCCATACCGACTCGATCGCGAAGATAAGGCATTTCAAGGTCTATGTCGACGATAAGCTCATGACAGAGGTCCGGGCGGACGGCATAATAGTATCGACGCCCACAGGTTCGACGTGCTATGCGATGAGCCTCGGAGCCCCGCTCATAGACCCACGCGTCAATGCTTTGGTCGTTGTCCCGATGGCTGCTTACAAATTCGCATCAAGGCCGTTCGTGGTGCCTTCCGATGCAAAGGTCACGGTAGAGACCATAATGGACAGCGGATGCCTCCTTGTCATAGACGGGCAGGAAGAATACAGGATAAGCGGAAAGACCCACATAGACTTCAGGAGATCGTCCGACACTGCAAAGTTCATAAGGTTCAACAGCGACTTCTATTCCAAAGTAAGGGAGAAGCTGGTGAATGCGATATGAGCGGAAGGATATACGGAGTGAGCGTCGACTTCATCGACGGGTTCAACGAATCCGCCAGATCCACCTACCCCGACGAGTTCATTTGCTTCCACCGCGAGTATGACGGTGTCATATCGGAGATGATACTCGTGCCGGGTTCGGTGTATGGCGAAAGCCACAGTTTCATAAGCGACTGGATGTCGCCGATCGACTTCCGCAAATCCGGTTCGGCCCATTCGCATCCGGGGTACAGCAACGAACCTTCGGATGCGGACCTGGACTTCTTCAGCTACATGGGCGGGGTGCACTTCATAACCTGCCAGCCGTATGACCGGAGAAGCTGGAAGGCCTACGACTCCATGGGAAGGATCGTGGACCTCGAGCTGATATTCTGATCAGAGGCATCCGTGGACTATGCCTTTTGCAAGTTCCATCATGCTTACCGCATAAGCTTTGTCCCTGGACTCCGCAGTGATGTCTATGTAATCGGTGTCCTCCGGGTTCCTCGATATTGCGAACCATCCTTCGGACATCCCCACTCTCCCGCCGTCTATCTCCCAGACCTCTTCGGCGTCAAGCTCCTTCAGCTTTTCGGTGAGTTTCTTGTTGAAGAGGTCGATGTTTCCCGGCCCGTGCACAGAATCCTTGAGCACTATGTACTTCGGGAAAGATGCAAGAAGATTGCTTATGCTGTTCTCCCCTGAGATCTTTGTCAGTATCGCGGCGGCGTTGATGGCGTCCGGGCACATGGTGACATCGGAGAATATGAAGGTACCGTCGGTCATTGCACCCATCTCGGCATTGTTCTCTATCATCGATGCGGTAATCGATTCAAGGTCGTTTCCCGCCCTGAATATCCTCCTCTCGCTGTGGGCTTTGGCACCGGTCTTCATACCTTCGCCGATCAGGTCCCTGAAAGCATCATCTACCACGGCGGATGCTTCGAAAGGAACGACAAGGGTCGACGGCTTGAGATATATCAGCAGCAATGCGAGTACGCTCTCCGGATCGACATATTTTCCTCCCTCGTCCATCAATGCCAGCTTTGTCCCGTCGCCGTTGAGGGCTATACCTATGCCGCCCAGATGCGGATCGATCATCTCCGAAAGCTTCGACAGATCGCTGACATCCACTCCGGGAGGCCTTGGGCTGTACCCTGGGTCTTCCTGTGCGTTGATCGCGGTCAGGTCCGCGCCTATGGACGCCAGTATCTGCGGGGCGCAGGCAGAGGTGCAGCCGCAGCCGCAGTCCAGCATCACGATGGCATCGGTGCTCTTGCCGTATTTGCTGGATATGGCCGAATTATATTCGTCTGCCGTCGAGGGGCATGCCCTGACAGTTCCTACACCTTTGTAATCCGGAGGCATAATGTCGGCCTCGCCCGCCTTTATTATCTGTCTTATCTGCTCTTTGGTGAAGACCGACCCGTCCGGGTTCATTATGCGTACGCCGCTTATGAGGCCCTGTTTATCGGGTTCTCCGACCATCAGAATGCAGCCGGAACCCTTTGATGTCAATGCGACCGCAGGCGCGGGCATGATGCCCGCGTCCTTCACGTCCGCGCCCGATGAGAGCAGGCCGCTTATCAGAGAATTCCTTATCATTCCGCTGCTCGGGTTGGCATCGGACCCTACGCAGACGTTCTTGTAGGATCTTCCTACCGCCTGCCCGATCTTAAGGGCTTTTTCTGCCGTCATATCGTCTTCCGTTATGGAGCGGAGGGTCAAAGCGGGGATGCCGGTCATCACTTTTCTTATGAATATCCCGATTGATATTTCTTGCCATCCGGCAATGATTGACCCAGTGTAAAAAAGGCCATTTTTAGCCGTTTTATCAAAAACTTTTAAATATTCATCATCTGGATGTTTATGTCGCACAATGCCAGTGGCAGAGGGAGTGATTAGATGGTGATGGAGAAAATAGACATAGTAAAGGCAAAACAGATTGCGCAGAACAAAGGTCTCAAGCCGGGTAAGGTAAAAGGTACCTCGGGAGTCCAATTCACGAAAGGGAAGAACGACAGACTTTCCGTTATAACATGGGAAGAGTTCGAGTCCATTCTCAAGCAGAGGAAGCTTTCGATATACGAGAGCGGCGGCTGGATGAAGATAATGAAGGCATAAGCCTTCCAAACCCAAATGCGTGCACAACGCCCCTTCAGTGTACACGCACCTCTTTTATATGAAAAAGTGAATCAGGCCGGTTAGGCAGGG
>JAISVN010000022.1 GCA_031271555.1 Candidatus Methanoplasma sp. | reverse complement strand
ATGACTTCTTGGCTTCTGCGGGGAACCCTGGCAGCAGGATGCAGAAGATCGTCGACGACATCAGGGTGCCGACGGATGACGCCGAGCGCGGCATAATCAAGCTGGACCCCGAAAGGACGGGCGGCAGGAACATAGAGATAAGGATCGGCAGGAAGAGGGACGAGGACGGAAACATAGACCCTCAGGCAAAATCCACAATAAGGATAGATCAGCCCAAGGTCATGGAGGCCAACGGCTACAGCCACGAGCTGACCCCCATGGAAGCCAGGCTCAGGAACCTCAACTATCTCTCGCCGGTGTTCGTAAGATTCGAGGTCTACGAGGACGGAGTTGAGAAGGACATACCCGAGAATGAGAGATGGGTGCATGTCGGAGACCTGCCGATGATGGTCAAATCAAACGGCTGCAACCTGAACCACCGCGTACTGGAGAAGAATCTGGACCGCAAGCTTTCCGATGAGGAATATATTCAGGAACTCGTAAAACAGAAAGAGGACCCCAGGGAACCCGGAGGATACTTCATAATCGGGGGGACCGAGAGGGTGCTGATCACACTCGAAGACCTCGCTCCGAACAGAGTGATGGTCGAATACAATGAGAAATACGGATCCGCCGTGGAGATCGCAAAGGTGTTCTCGCAGAAGGAAGGATACCGCGCGCTCACGCTCGTTGAGAAGAAGAAGGACGGAATGGTAATGGTCTCCGTGCCCGTCGCATCGGGATCGATACCCCTTATAGCACTGATGAAAGCCCTCGGTATGGAATCCGATGCCGACATCTACGACACGATCGTGTCAGACGAGGCAATGGCCAACATAGTCTACGCCAACATCGAGAGTTCTCTCGACAAGAAGAACTTCCCCCCGAACGGCTACCACACCAAAGAGGACGCGATACTGTTCCTCGAGAGGAACTTCGCAGCAGGCCAGGCGAAAGAGTACAGGACCAAGAAGGTCGAGAGCATACTGGACCGCTCGCTTCTTCCGCACCTCGGGGACACCGAGGCGGACCGCATGAAGAAAGCGATATTCCTTGGCCGCATCGCACGCTCGGTCCTTGAATTGTCCCTCAAGAAGAGGAAAGAGGACGACAAGGACCACTACGCCAACAAGAGGCTGAAACTCTCGGGCGACCTGATGGAGGATCTTTTCAGGACAAGCTTCAGCAGCCTGATGAAAGACCTCAAATACCAACTGGAGAGGAACTGGGGAAGGAAGAAGAGCGAGTTCAACATATCGTCTTCGATAAGGCCCGACCTCCTGACTCACAAACTTCTGCACGCTCTTGCGACCGGCAACTGGGTCGGTGGCCGCGCAGGAGTTTCCCAGCTGCTCGACAGGACGTCCAACATGTCTGCGATGTCCCACCTCAGAAGAGTAACATCATCCCTTACAAGAAGCCAGCCTCACTTCGAGGCCCGTGACCTTCACCCTACCCAGTGGGGAAGACTCTGCCCGTCGGAGACACCGGAAGGACAGAACTGCGGACTGGTCAAGAACGCAGCGCTCATCATAGATGTCTCAGAAGGATATCCGGAGTCGGATGTGAAATGGACCCTGAAAGAGCTCGACCTGCTCTCTGTTAAAGAAGAAGGAACAAGAGTATACATAAACGGGGACCTGGTCGGTACCCACCGCGATGCCGACAAGCTCGTCTCGGAGATAAGGGACCGCAGGAGATACGGTCTCCTTTCGAACTGCATCAACATCCGCTACGACGAAGAGATGAAAGAAGTGATCATAAACTGCGACGAGGGCCGTCTCAGACGCCCGCTGCTGATCCTCAAGGATGGCAGGCCGATGATCACGAGGAAACACATAGAGGGAATGCGCGAAGGCAAGGTCGTATGGAACGACCTTTTCAAAGAAGGCATAATTGAGTGGATAGACGCCGAGGAGGAGGAAGACTCGCTGGTCGTCACCGATGCGTACAATGTTCCGAAAAGATGCGAACACTGCAACCACGCCCTGTCCCCGACCGATGTGGACTGGCTCAACCCCGGGCAGGAAGAGGACCCGATGCTCAAGTGCAAATGGTGCGGCGAGGACTTCGCAACCCCTTCAAAGATAACGAAGAAGCACACGCACATGGAGATAGACCCGATGGTCATACTCGGCGTAGCATCCGGAATAGTCCCCTATCCCGAACACAACTCCGCACCCCGTGTGACAATGGGCGCGGCAATGGCGAAACAGGCTTTGGGAATACCCGCAGCCAACTACCGCATAAGGCCGGACACGAGAGGGCACATAATGCACTACCCCGAGGTTCCGATGGTACAGACCCAGACAATGGATTTCATGGGTTACAACCACAGGCCGGCAGGCCAGAACTTCTGCGTCGCCGTCCTGTCGTATCACGGATACAACATAGAAGATGCGCTTGTCATGAACAGGAGCTCCGTGCAAAGAGGACTCGGAAGGTCATCGTTCCTGAGGTCATACCGTGCAGAGGAGCGCCGCTATCCCGGAGGCCAGGAGGACCACTTCGAGATACCGTCCCCCGACATAATGGGCGCACGCGCCGATTTCGCCTATGCATCTCTGGGAGAGGACGGGCTGATATCACCTGAATCGGAAGTCACCGGAAGCGATGTCCTGATCGGCAAGACCTCTCCGCCCAGATTCCTGGAGGAAGAGACGGATTTCCTCACTCCTCAGAAAAGGAGGGAGACATCCGTCACCGTCAGGCCCGGAGAGAAAGGATACGTGGACTCGGTCATGGTGACGGAGTCCGAGAACGGATCCAGGCTGGTGCGTGTGAAAGTGAGGGATGAGAGGATCCCCGAACTCGGAGACAAGTTCTGTTCAAGGTTCGGTCAGAAAGGTGTCATAGGAAGGCTGGTGGACCAGTGCGACATGCCGTTCACCGCAGAAGGCGTGACCCCCGACCTCGTGGTCAATCCCCACGGTATACCGTCCCGTATGACGATAGGACACGTGCTGGAGATGATAGCAGGCAAGGTCGGAGCGGTCGAAGGGCGCATAATAGACGGAACGGCATTCTCCGGAGAAAGGGAAGAGGCCATCCGCGACGCGCTCGTCAAGAACGGCTTCGGCATACACGGCAAAGAAGCGATGTACGACGGAAGGACCGGAAGGATGATCCAGACAGAGGTCTACACAGGAGTGATATTCTACGAGAAGCTGCACCACATGGTCAGCGGAAAGATGCACGTCCGTTCGAGAGGCCCCGTCCAGATACTTACCAGGCAGCCCACGGAAGGACGTTCCAGGCAGGGAGGTCTGAGGTTCGGAGAGATGGAGCGTGACTGTCTTATCGGCCACGGAGCCGCGATGGTGATCAAAGACCGTCTCCTGGATGAGTCCGACGGAACCCAGCAGTACATATGCGGGAACCCGACATGCGGTCACATCGCGATAATGGACAGGCATGGGTCGCTGTACTGCCCCGTGTGTAAGAACAACTCAAGCATCTACCTCGTTCAGACATCGTATGCATTCAAGCTCCTGATGGACGAACTCCTGTCTCTTGGTGTTGCCATGAGACTTCAGCTGGAGGACCTGACATGATGCGCGGAATAACGAAAAGGATCGGCTGGATAAAATTCTCCTGCGTCTCACCGGATGAGATAAGAAGGATGTCGGCCACGAAGATCATAACTGCGGACACATACGACGATGAGGGATACCCCATTGAGATGGGTCTCATGGACCCCCACATGGGTGTCATCGAACCCGGCCTCAGGTGTAAGACCTGCGGATGCAAGGTCGACGAATGCCCCGGACACTTCGGACACATCGATCTCGCGATGCCGGTCATACACGTCGGTTTCATCAAAGACATAAAGCTGATGCTCGAGAGCACATGCCGCAACTGCGGAAGGATCATGCTGACAGCAGAGCAGATAGAGGCCCGCAGGGACGACATGTCGGAGATGAAGGACCTCGGAGGAGGAACTATAGATCTCAAGAACTTCTCCAAAGAGACCGCGAAGGACGCATCCAACAAAGGAATATGCCCCTACTGCGGGACCGAACAGATAAAGATAAAACTGGATAAGCCGACCACCTTCAGGGAGGTCGACGACAACCACAAACTCACTCCCAAGGAAGTGCGCGAGAGGCTCGAACGCATCCCCGATGAGGACCTGAAGACCCTCGGAATGGACCCTGCGACATGCAGGCCCGAATGGATGGTCCTGACCGCCCTTGCGGTCCCTCCGGTGACCGTCAGGCCCTCGATAACGCTCGACTCGGGAGACAGGTCCGAGGACGACCTCACGCACAAGCTCGTGGACGTCCTCAGGATAAACCAGAGGCTGAGGGAGAACCGCGACGCGGGAGCCCCCCAGCTGATAGTCGAGGACCTTTGGGAGTTGCTGCAGTATCACGTAACCACATACTTTGACAACCAGACCTCCGGAATACCTCCGGCGAGGCACAGGTCCGGACGCCCGCTGAAAACGCTGGCGCAGAGGCTTAAGGGAAAAGAGGGACGTTTCAGATCGAACCTTTCAGGTAAGCGTGTGAACTTCTCCGCCCGTACCGTGATATCCCCCGACCCGCTTCTTTCGATCAACGAGGTCGGAGTCCCGTTCGTAGCGGCAAGAGAGCTCACAGTCCCGGTGCACGTGAACGAGCACAACATCGGAAAGCTCAAGGAAATGGTCGCCCGCGGACCCGAACCGTCAATGGAGAACGGCTACCTGCCCGGAGTGAACTATGTAATAAGGTCCGACGGAAGGAGGATCAGAGTGACCGACCGCAATGCGGAAGAGGTTGCCGAGAACATCGACATAGACTACACCATAGAAAGGCAGCTGATGGACGGCGACGTCGTACTGTTCAACAGGCAGCCGTCGCTGCACAGGATGTCCATGATGGCGCACCGCGTCAGGATAATGGACGGAAGGACCTTCAGGTTCAACCTCTGCGTTTGTCCCCCGTACAACGCGGACTTTGACGGCGACGAGATGAACCTCCACGTTCTGCAGTCGGACGAGGCGCGCGCGGAAGCCCGCATACTCATGCAGGTGCAGGAGAACATCCTCTCGCCGAGGTACGGAGGCCCGATCATCGGCGCAATCCACGACCACATAACCGGCGCATACTTCCTTACCCACGAGAATCCCAGATTCGACAGGTTTGAAGCGATGAACATACTGTCCAAACTCGACGGTATAAAGATCCCTGAACCCCTGGTCGATGAGGAAGGCAAAGAGTATTGGACCGGCAAACAGCTGTTTTCGATAGTATTGCCCGAAGACTTCAGGACGGCCTTCAAGTCGAACATATGCCAGAACTGCGATGTATGTACGAAGGAGAACTGCCAGTTCGATGCATTCGTGAAGATACGCAACGGACAGCTGCTCTGCGGTACGATCGATGCGAAAGGGATCGGCAACAGCAAAGGGAAGATACTTGACAGGATAGCCCGCGACTATGGGTCCGACAGGGCCGCAAAGTTCATCAACGAGGTAACGAAGCTCGCTCTGGGTGCCATCATGAACCACGGGTTCAGCACAGGTATCGGTGATGAGGACATACCTGAAGAGGCGGCACTGCAGATCGCCAACTTCAACCAGGAATGTATAAACGAAGTGTCGGAACTGGTGGAATCATTCCAGAACGGAACGCTTGACCAGATGCCCGGCCGCTCGCTGAGAGAGACGCTCGAAGTGAGGGTCATGAAAGTCCTGGGTCAGGCCCGTGATGAGGCCGGACGCGTTGCCGGAAAGCATCTGGGTCTTTCGAACCCTGCGGTCATAATGGCCAAGTCGGGCGCACGTGGATCGATGCTCAACCTGTCTCAGATGGCGGGCTGCGTCGGTCAGCAGGCGGTTCGTGGAGAGAGGCTTTCAAGAGGTTACTGGAACAGGACCCTGCCCCACTTCGACAAAGGGGACCTCGGAGCATACGCAAGAGGATTCTGCTCCAATTCCTATAAGACAGGCCTCAACCCGACCGAGTTCTTCTTCCACGCAATGGGAGGAAGGGAAGGTCTCGTCGATACTGCGGTGAGGACATCCAGATCGGGATACATGCAGAGAAGGCTCGTATCTGCGCTGGAGGACCTGAAACTGACATCCGACGGAACGGTCAGGAACACTGTGGGCACCGTCATACAGTTCAAATACGGAGAGGACGGAGTAGACCCATCCAGGACCGTAAGGGGCAAGGCAATAGACATCGACGACCTCTTCGCAGAGGTCCTCGGGGACGAAGCCGACACGCTCCTGAATGTGGACGACAGGGACATAGGCGATGACTACGGCTCAAAGGAGAAGGATGAGCTGGAATACACCGAAGAAGAGGAAGGCGAAGATTATGACGATCTCGACACGGACTTCGAGGGAGGAGGTGAGTGATAATGGCCAAGAAAGATACGCTTAAGGCACTTGTCAACAGGGACATAAGCGAAGAGGTCTCAGAACTCCTCCTCACAAAATACAACCCGCTCAGTGCGATATCCGCAGCGAGCCTGGAGGATCTCGTTGCCATCGGCCTGTCGGAGGAAACGGCAGAGGACACGCTCACCAAGATCGGCAAGCGCACGGCACGCACTTCGGCCGGAACCGCCAAAGCAAAGAAGCCGGTGCCCGAGGTGAAGACCGAGGTCATGGAGGAAGTGTTCAACGAACGCATATTCACCCCTGCCGAATCAAAGCTCAAGGAGATAGCGGACAGGCAGGGAGCTAATCTGCCGATGAAGATAATCTCGGAAATAGCGAATGTGGTGGAGAAATCCGACCTGAGCCCGGAGATATATGAGAAACTTATAGCGACCGCCAACCGCATGTACACGTCGCACCTTATGGACAAGAACGAGTCCACAGGAGTGATGGCCGCCCACTCGCTCGGCGAACCGGGTACCCAGATGAACATGCGTACCTTCCACTATGCGGGTGTCGCGAACATAAACGTTACCCAGGGTCTGCCTAGGCTTATCGAGATAGTGGATGCCAGGCGTGTTCCCAGCACCCCCTCGATGGAGATACCCCTCATCGGCATAGCCGCAGAGGACGAGAGCGTCGCAAGGCACGTTGCATCCGAGATCGAGGTCACATCGCTGCTGGACATAGCATCGGTGGAGACCGACATAACCAACATGCGCCTGATAATCACTCCCAACACAAGGAAAATGGATCAGCGCGACCTGAACCTGGAGGAGATAGTCGAAAGGCTGAACAAGGTAAAAGCGATACGCGGTCTTGTCAAGCTGTCCGATTTCCAGATAGTCATAACCTCGGATGAGCCCTCTTACAAGAAGCTCCAGATAATGTATGATGCCGTAAGGAATGCCAAGATAAAGGGCATAGACGGAATAGCCAGAGCCGTTCTCAGCAAGGTCGGAGGTTCCTGGAAGATAATCACAGAAGGAAGCAACCTCAAAGAAGTGCTGAAGATAGAAGGCGTCAACGCCAACAAGGTGATGACCAACAGCATTCTGGAGGTCGCGGACGTCCTCGGCATAGAGGCGGCAAGGAACTCCATCATACGCGAGGCCATGGGGACTCTGGGAGAAGCCGGTCTGGACGTTGACATCAGACACATCATGCTGGTCGCCGACCTCATGACCAACGACGGTCAGGTAAAAGCGATCGGAAGGCACGGTGTATCCGGAAAGAAGTCATCCGTGCTTGCAAGAGCAGCGTTCGAGATAACCGCGGCGCACCTTTTGCACGCAGCCATGGTCGGAGAGGTCGACAACCTCGAAGGAGTGACGGAAAACATCATAGTAGGACAGCCGGTAACACTCGGTACCGGTGCAGTAAACCTTATTTACACGCCCAAAAAGGGGGAGAATGAATGAGCGAGAAGATCGACATAAGCAGAGCATTGAAGTCCGCGATAACCACCGGAAAGGTGGAGTTCGGGGTCGACCAGACAGAGAAAGCAATAAAGGCCGGGAAGGCACAGATGATAATCCTGGCAAGGAACTGCCCCAGCAAGATGCTGACAGGCGATGTGGACGTGAAAGTTCATGTGTACGAGGGTAACAACATGGAGTTGGGAGCCCTCTGCGGTAAGCCGTTCTCAGTTTCCGCCCTGGCGGTCATTGACAAGGGTTCCTCTAACATCTTAACGTTGTGAGACATATGTCAACGGATATCGTACTAAACGAGGATACCCTCCGATACATAGCGCTGTTCTCAGCCATAACGAAAGCCAATCCGATAGACTGCATGGAAGCCGATGACAAATTGGTGTTCGTGGTAGAGAAAGGACAGGGGAACATCGCCGTAGGTAAGAAAGGGGAACATGTGATAAGGCTCAGCGAGAAGACCGGTAAGAACATACAGGTCGTAGAGTACTCCGAAGACCCAGAACAGTTCGTAATGAACGTGTTCCACATATACAAACCTCAGAAGGTCGTTATCGAGCAACGCGGTACCATAACCCATGCCACGATCACGGTGGACCCCAAGCTCAAGGGGCGCGCGATCGGAAAGGCCGGAAAGAATCTCCGCATTGCAAGGGATATCGTGAACAGGCATCATGAGATCCAGAGCATAAGCGTTGACTGAAGCTCCCCCGTCCGGTGTGAGAAACCATTTTCAAATAACCTTTTTTTCAAATAAATTCTGAATAAAGACGTTTTTGCAGTGTTTATGGCTTTTTTACCAATACTCTTGCTATTTTTGGTGCGATCAATGCCTCTTATAATCCAAAGGCATCCTTTCGACCTCCATCCTGTCGAATGTCGGATATTCTTCCACAATGTACGACCGGTACGGGAGCTTTTTCGAGATCTTCTTCAGTTTCCAGGATGCGACCTCTATCCTTCCTCTTTCCCGGTCGATGAAGATAAGGTCCGGAGGCACGCGGAGTCTGCGGATCGCCTCGGCGGCATCGTCAAGGTCATCAGCATAAACGATCCCTTTGACCACAGTGCCGTCTTCTGTGACGACATCGTATTTCTTTGCCGTAATGCAGGCCCTTCTTATGAGTCTCTTTCTGAGCTGTACGCCGTCCTTGAAAACAGATGAGCAGAAGTGTATCGGATATTCCGGATATTTTCTCATAAGGTCCATGGCCATCTCTTCAGATCCTGCTACCGCCGAAGAAAGATCATCCTTTACGGCATATCCCATGTCTTCCATCATGTTCCAGTTGCTTTCGGAGAATTCGAACTCGTTTATGTTGATGAATTTCACTCCCGCCTTGACCGCAGAAACGACGAGCTTTTCGAGTCTGTCCTCATTTCCCGGTATGGCGGGCACTTCTATCCCGACGTCCATCGGCGTCTCGGATATGATCTTGGACATCGTTCCGAAGTCCATGTCATCCCACTGAGACATAGGAGGATGGAACCTTATCTCGTCAAGCCCCGCAGCGCACAGCCTGGCAGCTTTTTCGGGGTCTACGGCCGAAGTGTACAGGTGTATATGGTGGCCGGGGCCGAAGTGCTCCTTCAGCATTCTTATCGCTTCCACTGTACGGTCCATAGCGGCAAGCGGGTCGCCTCCTGTTATGCCAGTGCCGGTGGCATCCATGGACTCCGCCTCTTCTATCATCTCTTCGAGCCCGGATATCTTCCGCTCGTTGGCATATATGACGTCCTTTCCTTTTTTCTCAGGGGATATCGGGCAGTAGAAACAGTCCGTACCGCACCTGCCGGTTATGAGCAGGACCATCTTCGATCCGTTGATGCAATGCTTGCACCCTTCCGGAAGAGGGCAGTTGGAGGCTGAGCCGTATTCGTATCTCTTCAATCTTATCGATACGGGATTGTGCGATGTCTTAATAAACATTGGAGGGCTAAAGAAACGTGACCATGAGGAGAGACACAGGAATCATACTCGCGCTGGACGAGACCGACGGACTCAAAGCCTTGAGGATAGCGGAATCCGTTTCGGACGCGGTCGATGCAATAAAGATAAACTGGCCTCTTGTCCTTTCGGAGGGGCCGGAGATGATCACCCGGCTGTCTGAGATATCCGACGTGATATGCGATTTCAAGGTCGCCGATATTCCGAACACCGTGCGCCTGATAGTCGAAGAGGCGGTGTCAAGAGGCGCATCAGGGGTCATAGTGCACGCATTCACGGGAGAGGATTCTCTGAAAGAGGCGGTATCCGCGGCAGGGTCGGCCGACATATTCGCAGTCACCGAGATGAGCCACCCCGGCGGAATGATGTTCACTGCGCAGCACGCCGAAGAGATGGCGATGCTAGGGGTAAAGTGCGGAGTGGCAGGTTTCATAGCGCCGGCGACAAGGCCCGAGCGGATCAAAGCGATAAGGGCAGTGGCAGGTAACCTGAAGATCCTGTCCCCTGGCGTCGGTGCTCAGGGCGGAAGCGCATCATCGGCGATATCCGCAGGAGCGGACTACGTCATAGTGGGAAGGGCGATCTACGATGCCGATTACCCATTGTCGGTAGCATCCGCAATAAGGGACGAAATCAAACCTCTTCTCTGACCCATCCTTTTTTGGGCACGCGCGCCCGCCTATAAACCTATATATACGCATTCAGGCATGAGCCAATACTCTATTAGGAGATTATAGAATGCGCAAATTTGGAATTAGGTCAGCCAAACCCAGCACAGATGGGGGTTTCCTGCCTACGTCGGACGACGGCCAGGAAACATGGTTCAGGAGAGAATGGCGCCTGATAACACTGTTAGCGATAATGATAGTGGCTTTTGTCATAAGGTTCATTTTCGCCTACGGTGTATCTGCCGGCAGCGATTTCGCTCTGTCAGGCGGAACAGGAGCATCAAGTCACGTTCATATCATCGAAAGCCTGCTCAACGGTTCATTCGCTTTCATGGATCCGGCCCTCAACTATCCATACGGCTCCGTTAACATCTATCCTCCGCTGATGGATGTCATCCTTGCAGGGGTCGCGGGAGTAGTGTCAATGTTCGGGGTATCAGCAGGAACTGCGGCAGCAGGGACTCTGGCATTCTCCGCGCCGATATTCGCGGCCTTGACCTGCTGGCCTGTGTATCTCATAGGAAGGAAGATGTTCAATGACGAGAAGATAGGTCTTCTTTCGGCGCTCTTGTACGCATTCTTTGCGCTGATGATAATGACCACAGCCTTCTCGAACGGCACGGAATATGCGTTCATAGGATTCCTGCTGGCATTCATGATCTACTTCATACTGAAGGCTCTCGAAGACTGTGACAGGGTCCAGCCTTCCGGAGTAAAAGCGATGTTCGAGAACAGGGCAGCGCTCAAGAGCATGCTCATCGCAGGAATACTGTTTGCGATGATTGCATTGTCTTGGAACCAGTTCCGCATAATATTGCTGGCGCTCGTGTTCTTCATGGTCGCTCAGGCACTTATCGACCGTTTCAGGTCCAAGGAAATGATGCCGTCGATCGCGATATATTCCGCAGTCATACTGCTCGGAGTGCTCATGCCAGCACCTTACTATCTGGTGGCCGGACTTTGGGACCAGATCTTCTCCGGGCCGTTCGTGCTTGCGGTGATGGCCGTCGCCCTCACCGTACTGTTCGGCAAGACCGCGGGCAGACCGTGGGTTCTGATGATCCCAGTGATCCTGATAATTGCAGCAGGAGTGCTCGCAGTGCTGTACTTTGCGGCCGGCGACCTTTTCGCGGCTGTCGTAAACGGCAACTCGGTATACACGAGCGGACTCATGTCCGACCTCGCGTCCGGAACAACAAGGACATCAATATCGTCAATGGCGGCGTTCTTTGGGTGGATAACCGTATGGATGCCGCTGATCATGTTCCTGTACATGGTCTACAAGTACCGCAGGAACATGGACTCAAGGAAATACACATTCACCATGTGGTGGCTGCTTGCCATGTTCTGCATGGGATGGTACTCATCATCATATGCCGCGGTGGCAGGAACGGGCTTCGCCGTCGGATCGGCGGCTGTAATACTGATGATCATCAGGACAGTTGACCTGAAGAGCTACTTTGCGGACATGAGAGGCAACGGAATAAAATATGCCTTGAAAAAGACGCTCAAGCCGATACCCCTTGCGACCACTATCGCGCTGGTCGCCCTGATCTTGGCGCCCAATCTGGTCTATGCGGCCGACGCCAGCATCCCCACCAATTCAGAAGGGGATGGGTACTTCGGCGGCCTGGGCTACACAGTGATGACAGACGACACAAGCTACATCAACAAGATGTGGAGCGAGTACAGCGGCGTCGAAAAGGACGGTGCGCTCGTCACATGGCTAGGCTACTCCACCAATGCTGTATCGCATGGAGGGTTCGATTCGATCACCGATCCGTACGGCGGCGGAGCATCGGCCATGGCGGCGATACTTCTGGCCAACAGCGGTCCAGCCGCAACAGCGGCGATGGCGATACGTCTGCTGCTAGCAAACGATCCGTCTTCATTCCAATCGGCGATAAGAGATGCAGGGTTGGATTACGACAAGATCAAAGGCTACATAGACGACCCCTCTTCGGCAGTGAAAGAGGTAAAGGACGACACCAAGACGTACTCCGGAGTAAGTCCGAACGTCACTGAAGAGAACGCCCTCTATTTCGTTCTCACGAACTACATGACGAGCACGATCCCGGAATCCGGCGTCAACACTCTGTATGATAGGATATGCGACATAAGCGGCGAGTCGATAAGGTACGTGTCCGTGGACAGGAGCATGCTCCCGCTCTACTATAACGACGGGTCATACTTCTCGAACACCGCATATCTCGGAAGCTACGTCACAGACTCTTACGGGGCGATCTCGAAATACTTCACATACAACCAGAGCACAGGATATGCGACATACAACGCTGCCCTGTACGACACCTTCTTCTGGAGGTCCCTCATCGGTATGACTCCGGCAGAGGCAGGGCAGACATCTTCCACAGAATATCTGAATGCGCTCTCTCTGAGCGACGGGAAGATCAAGGCCAACCCGGGATACGGACTTGCCAACTACAAGATAGCGTATTGGCACATCTACTACAACCCTGACAGCAATGCCACCGGCACATCCGAAGGATGGGTCGAGATGGATGCCTTTGAGGCCATAGCGCTCCAGAATGAGAAGGGCGGTCTGATCAACTACTTGAACGGGGTAGTCATGATGGAGTACGATTCTTCGATAACGACCGGTGTCTCCGGCACAGTGAACTATGTCTCTGAGAGCGGAACGACCGGAGCAAAAGGCATACAGATCTCCGTTTTCGCCAAGACCGAATACGACACTTCCGGAATCGCAGGCTACGTAAAGAAATCGACAGTCTTCACAAAGGACGACGGAACATACACTATATCCGTGCCGGTCGGCACAGAGTATTACGTGGTGTTCTCGGCCGGAAGCAAGACAATGGCGACGGGTTCGATAATCGAGACCCGCTGGAACAACGTAAATGAACCGCTGAACATATCGGCGACAAGCCTGTCCGGCAACGTCACCGTGGGGACGGAAACATACAAAGAAGAAGTCTTCGTCATGATGGAAGGGGACGCTTCCGGCAAGAAATATCAGGCAAGTGTATCCAATGGGAACTTCACGTTCAACAACATAATCCCTGATGTGTACACAATAACGGTATACTCACCGTCCGGAACGACGATAAACTCGGCAAAAGTGACGGTCAATGCCGGAGCCAATTCTGGATATCAGATATCCGCAACCTCCGGTACGATAACCGCCACGGTCACGGACGATGTCGGAGCGAACGCGGCAAATGGGACCAGGATAATCGCACAGGATACAACGACCGGTGCAATATTCAGCGGAACCGTGGACGCGGGCCAGGCGAAGATATCCGTGGTGCCGTCAACATATGTAGTGTATGCTACGGAAGGCAAGACATCGGTATCCAACCCTACTGCCACGGTCTCGAACAACGGCAGCAGGACGGTGTCCCTGACAGTGTATGATTCGAAGAACATCTCTGTATCGGGAGCCCCGTCCGGAAGTCTGATCTCCATAATGTCGTTCGGTTTCCTCAGCTCATCCTCTACGTCCAACACCTTCGCGGTGCCGACGAACGGAGGGAACAGCAGCGAATCCTACACCGCATATGCGGTCAGAAACGGCAAAGTATACCACGGGATCACCACCGGCAGCAGCATAGCACTTACCGAATCGACTGGATACAATGTGAAAGGGGTCCTGAAAGACAACAAAGGAGATGCAATGTCTGGAACCGTTTCGTTCATAGATATGAGCAGCGGAGAGACCTTTATATTCTCATCCAATGAGAAAGGGGAGTTCAACGCGATGCTGCCTGCAGGAACGTATGCAAGATATGTCTTCGGCGGAACAAGCGCATCGATATCCGAGGAAGTGATATCTGGCGATAAGGACATGGGGAACGTATCAACATCCCAGTCGCGCACTCTGACCATGACCGTGAACTACAACACGAACATATCGTCGTCATCCACGAGGGGAATAGCCTTTGTGGATGTGACGATGAAGATGTCGATAAGCAACACAGAGTACAAGATCGTGACAAAGACGGATTCCAGCGGCAGGGCCGCGTTCATCGTGCCCCAGGGATACGGTGCGACAATGACCTCGCCGGGATTCGAGAACACCAAGTTCAAAATGGTCGCACAGAGCACTGAAATGAGCGGCACCTCAGGCAACACATCCAACACATGGAACCTTGCGTCAAGCAAATCATCAACATCTGAGAGCTTTGTAAAGCAGGTCAGCGTATCCAACGGCGTTCCGGCCGAGATAACGTTGTACAATGATTCATCGGCAAAGTACACGGTATCCAGTTCTACAGCTGTGATCCCCGGCCAATATACGGCAGTCATAAAAGGCAGCACCGGGCAGTACTACAACGGCACGATATACGTATATCCGGGCAAAGGCGGGAACCTGAACATAGAGGCCACGAACATCGTTAAGGTCGAACTGAATGCTTCTACAAGCGACCAGATAACCGTGACGCCGACTGATGAAGAACTCGGGGACTACTTTGTAGATCCCGACAACTCTCTCATCTATTATCTTGAAAGAGGAAAGAGCTTCTACTTCAAGGCGGTGTCCGGCTCAGAAGGATCGAACGAGCAGATAGCCTATGCATCCGTAACGAACATAACAAGCGCCGCAACCCTGAACCTTGCCAACAAAGCGGACAAAGCCGTGATAAAGGGATACGTGGGCGTAGTGGCCGATGGAGAACTCAAAGCGACGTACGGAAGTGTCACAGTGCCGTTCTCCATAAGCAGAGGCGCATTTGAGATGACGGTGCCGAAAGGTGTCGCACTCAGCCTGAGCGCGGAGCTGACAAAGACGATAGGCAGCATGGAATACAGGTACACAGGATCAACGACGGTGTCTGCGGACAAGGTCGTCGATGAAGCGACCGTGCACTTCCCGGTTGCGACGCAGTCCTCGGTATCGACTCTGAGCCTTTCAGGAGACAGCTTCAACTTCGCCGACGGCCGCGGTACATTCAACCTGAGAGTAGAGAACAAAGGCGACTTCGCCGTTACATACACGATAAAGGCCGGTTCCGCGTGGGTTCTCGATAAAGAGTACACCATCAATGTTGGAGCAAAGTCTTCGGCTACAGTGGCGATCTCAGGCTCTTACGACCCGGCGCTTGTAGGCGCAGGGAATGAGAACCTT
>JAISVN010000082.1 GCA_031271555.1 Candidatus Methanoplasma sp. | reverse complement strand
CATTACGGCCGCATCTCTTATGTCCTCATCGGATATCGAATCCCTTCCGCCCAAAGCAGAGAGCGTCCTCGATACCTTTGCTACCGATATGTCTCCCCTGTGCCCGTTTATATCGAGATTTATGCATATCTGGGATATCTTGGATATATCCGATCCCGTGATGTCGATGTCCTTCAGCCTCTCGGCGGCCGAGGCCATGTTTCGTATCAGTTCCTCATCTTCTCCGCGATACTTCTCTATGAACGCTTCCGGGTCAGAATCGAACTCCAGATTCATCTCCACTATGCCGCATCTGTCATGCTTCTTCCGGGATGAGTACGTCTGAACGCATATGTCGAACCTGTCCGTTATACTGTCTGGCAGGATCTGCTCGGCCGGGTCCATCGTCGCTATGACCGTTGTATTGCAGTCGTATTCCGCCGATATCCCCTCTCTTTCGACCAGGATCTTTCCGGATTCGACGCATTCCAATATCGAACTCAGCATCTTCTGGTCGAACAGGTTTATGTTGTCGATGTAGAGTATGTTGCCGTCGGCCCTTTGCATCAGGCCGTCCTTTATCTGCGCTTTACCGTTCTTTATCGCGTTCTCGATGTCCATGCCGCCGAACAGCTGCTCGTCCGTGACATTCTGGGGAACATTGATTATCTCCATCTCGGGGAGCATTCTGACGAACGACCTTACCAGCAGGCTTTTGGCCGTCCCTGTGGGCCCTTTTATCAGCAGTCCTGTCAGATCCCTGTCTATCGCAACGCATTCAAGCGCTCTTTTGACATCGTCCATCCCCCTTACTGCAGAGAATGGGAAGAGCGGGTTCAATACTCCTGAAGGCATTTCCTTAGTTCCCCAAGATCGAACTTTGATTCCTCGAAGGGTTTCCTCTTCATGCGGTGCGTCAGCACCATCGGGGCGACCGTCGCTATGTCCTCTCTGTCGGGTTCTTCCTTTCCCAGCAGTGCGGCGTTGGCCCTTGCCGCCCTTATCATCGTTATGTCGGCCCTGTGGCCTTCCATCTCGAAGTAGAGGGAGACGTTGGACGCCGTCGCTATAAGATTCTTGCTGACGACGGTATTCTGAAGGTTCTTCCTCGCATTGACTATCATTTCCTTGAGCTTCTGCGTCTCTTCTGCATATTCTTTCGTGAATCCTTCCGGATCCGCATCGAACTCCAATCTTCTGGAAACTATCTGGGTCCTCATCTGGAGATCCCTCTCGCTGCGTATCTCCACGCAAAGTCCGAACCTGTCGAGCAGCTGCGGCCTTAGATCCCCTTCCTCGGGATTCATCGAGCCTACCAGAATGAACCTTGCGGGGTGTTCGAAGGATATGCCTTCCCTCTCTACATAATTCACGCCCATTGCGGCGGCGTCGAGCAGGAGGTCAACCATGTGGTCTTCCAGGAGGTTCACCTCGTCCACATACAGCAGGTTCCCGTTGGCCTGCGCCAGAACCCCCGGTTCGAACTTCTTCTTACCTGTCTGAAGAACATGCTCTATGTCCAATGTGCCTGCTATCCTGTCCTCCGTTGCGCTCAGGGGCAATTCCACCACGCGCATGGGAGAACTCTCGCATTCCAGTTTCGCTCCGGAAGCCACTGCCTCGGTGCAGTTCGGGCAGAGCCCTTTGCTCTGTCTCGGATCGCAGCGGTATGCGCATCCCTTGACGTGTTCCACCTCAGGAAGTATCTGGGCAAGCGACCTTACCGTCGTAGACTTCGCCGTCCCTTTTTCTCCCTTTATAAGAACCCCGCCAATTCCTGGATCGACCACGTTCAGAAGCAGTGCGGTCTTCATCTGCTCTTGACCGACTATGGCGGCGAACGGAAACAGCAGTTTTTTTTCTTTGGACATTAGGGGCCAGATAATCATTCAATGATTAATTAGTTCTCTGACGTACCCTGGTAATTTCGGTATTTTCGGGCACCCTCCGAATCGGTTTAAGTATCAATCTGTGAGTAAAGTATGTTGGAGATGCTATGACGGCAGTTAACGGCAAGCGCCAACAGATAAGCGACATGGGTGCGGGAGTTTCGGTCTGCAGCGGGGATCCAGACTATTACGAGTTCATAGGCATCAGATGGTGCGAGCAATGCCGGCGTGAGACGTGCACTTGTCTGAGGTACATAAAATCGCAAAGGGGGACGGTGCTTTGGATGCATGAGGACATGGGGGCCATGATGATATGCATAGAGGAAGATGTTCAGCCTTGGAACATGATCGGCCAATGCTACCATGAGATAGACCCCGAGAGCGGGATAGACCACGTGTATCAACTGATGGAGTACATGACAGGCCCGGCGCACGGATGCGTCTTTCAGGTCAGGAGGGTGGGGGACCGGTACACTCTTCCGGACGAGAACGGGCATATGAGAAGGATGGGGTGGAAGCCCAGAATAACGTATTAATCCTGGGATGTATATTCCAACATCATGGCAGTCAAAGACGACGTCTTGAAAGCAATGGCCAAGAACGGAAAACCGATGAGCGCGGGAGAGGTGGAGAAGGCGCTGGGGATCGACAGGAAAGAGATCGACAATGCTTTCAAAGAGCTCAAGGCGGACGGTTCTATCGTGTCGCCCGTAAGGTGCAAGTGGGAACCTGCAAAGAAGTGATCAAACACTTTCCTGGACTTTTTTCGTACGGATGTAGCAAGCGTAGAGAAAAATCGCTACAATCGCAAGAATAACAAATATTGTAGGAATGGGGTTTGCCAGCATGACCGGCGGTAGAAAAACAAATCCTATCACAATAAGCATCATGCCTATGGCACGTAACATCCATTTTATGT
>JAISVN010000055.1 GCA_031271555.1 Candidatus Methanoplasma sp. | reverse complement strand
TAACCCTCTCCCGTTTCTTTCAGTCCCCTCAGCGAGATGTCCGATGCGTCCTTCAGCATCCTTTTCCGCTCTGAAGGGTCCGAGGATGCGGATGCCGCTGCGACCATATCCACAGACCTCCTGTAGTTTATGACCGCGGTATGCAGCTTGGACAGCATGTCGGAAAGGCCGTTCTTTATGTCCTCTATCTGTCTCGTGTCTGCTTTTACGACCACGGACCTGAACAAAGATGCCGATATTGCCGGCCCGTTCCTGGCAATGTCCCTCACTGCCGTATCCAATGATCCTCCGCCTTCGATCACCGTGGACATCATGCCTACGACTGTTGGGGCCTCGTTCATGAGCGTATTGTGGTTTTTGATCTTTGAGATCTTGGCCAAATCAAACACCTATCCCCGTCATTCCGCTGAATTTAGCTTTGAACGACAGAATGACGTCTTCTGCCGTTTTCCCCTGCGACCTTGATACGTGATCGTTGGCAAGCCCTATCCATTCCGGCCCCAGATATTCCTCTCCGTGCAGTTTTCCCACATCGGCCAAGAAGGACCTTATCACCGCTCTTGCTCTGATCTCTTTGGATATGTCCGACCTGCTCATCCGTGAGGATGCCAGGACACGGCTCATGACAGGCGATGAGAAAAGGGCCTGGCTGTCGGAAATGTCTATGAACTCTCCGACCTTGTCAGTGGTTGCAGCGACCTCGTTGACCTTCCTTATCTGGTTTCCCGTCCTTCTGTCCCTGAACGTCCCCAGCGTTACGAGGATGTCGGTCGCCATGAACGCTTCCGGCGGTATCCCCATGTCGTGTACCACCCTTTCATAGACTGATTTTGCAGAGTCTCCGTGTATTGTGCCCATGATGGAGCTTCCCGCACGGCCGGCCCTCATGCTTTGGTACATGGTCCTGGCCTCTTCGCCTCTCACTTCTCCCAATACGATCGCCGACTCCCCCATCCTCAGGGATACGCGGAGAGCCTCATCCGCCCTGGAAAGGTTGTCTCCGTTCATCCTGTCGTCGATGAGCATGGACTGCACCTTGTATCCCATCCTCCTCATGCTCGATGTCGGAAGCTCCATCGTATCCTCTATCACCAATATCCTCTGCGATATCGGGAATTCGAACATCAGAGCGGAGAGAAGGGAACTCTTTCCGGCGCCTCTTGCGCCGCATACAAGGAATGTCGCCCTGTTGTCCACCAGGAACGACAACATCCCCGCTATTCTTGGGTCCATGGTCCCGTTGGCTATCAGCCTTGTAAGTGTCCACGGCTTCACGGAGTGTTTCCTTATTGCAACGGCATCCCCGTTCGGACTCATCGGGTAACCGACGACCGTCACTCTGGCATCGTGCGCTTTGATATCCGTTTCAAGTATCGGGTTGGATTCGCAATACTGCAGCCCGCTTTCCCTTTTCAGGATGTTTATGAGATTCATTATCTCCTTCTTTTCCACGACCAGATTCGTCCTGCATTTTATGTGAGAATTATTTCCGGCCGTTCCGTTCATGGTGACATGGATCCTGTTCCTGTCGCATGGAGCGTCGATGTATATGTCCTCCAGTTTAGGGTCTGCGAGAAGGACCTCGAATATCCCCATTCCTATCGTATACCTGTAGGCAACCTCGCACATCTCTTCGATGACCTTCTCTATCCTGCAGGAATCGTTCCCGTATACGGCCTCTATCGTATCGGAGTACGACATGAACATGCTTCTTGCATGTCTTATTATGCCGTGCTTGTCCACCCTTCCGCCTTTGGTACTGTACTTTTCTCTGATATCCGCAATGACCTTGCCTATTATGGCATTCAGAGAATCGGGATATGAGTATTCGTTCGGTGAGAGGTTGTATTCCGTCTCTCCGTCGCCGGCTGTGCCGATCACTATATTCCCTCCGGGCGAGTCGTATTCGAAGGTATTCTCAAGGTCGCCCCTCTTCCCGATGAGCCAGCAATCCGCATAGGCCGGTTTTATCCTCATGTTGTTCTCGGATATCCTCGCCAGACCCTCCATGACGGACCTGCTGAAGCACGGCATCTTCGCTGCATTTACGCAGGATGTTTCCTAAATTTGTTCGGGTGCATGTCCGTACTGCATGCAGTGATCCTCTCCGTACGGTATGCGGGGTTTTGCGGATGTCTGTTCGAAGGAACCGTTACAACAGATCACGCTCTCTGCATCGTCGTAGTCTGTTATGATGAGCCTGTCGTTGTAGCTCACGGGTTGTACGTTCCTTTTGCTTATCCTGCCTACGACGGACGACAATATCCTGGGCATCAGGACCCACCTGTCCTTGCGGCTTCGATCGATATCTTCTTCTTAAGATTGTTAAGGCCGAGTTCCGTCTGGTCCAAAGCCCTGTACGTCCTTTGTATGCATGAGTTGCATTCGTTTTCCGATGGGCGGAAGGATGCCAGCCGGCCTCTTGCCGAATCGAAGTTGGGTTCTGGGAATCCCGACCTTATCATCCCCATTATCTTGGAACGGGAATTCATGCAGTCGCCGCATGACCTCTTGCCGGTTCCGCTGAACTCCGAGTCCATCGTCCCGTGCAGTGCAGCCATCTCGCATATGATCTCGGCCGCAGGTCCGGAGAGTTCCAGGTCCCTGCCTGTCCTCAGTCTTATCCTTCCGGCGTTTCCATGCTGCGATATGTGATGCATCATGCATCCCAAACAGTTTACCGATCTCACATCGGGAACAGTGCTGCATCTTTTGCAGTCTATGCACAACACGTCGTCTGCAAGCTCGGAACCCGCATGGTCCGGACCCTTCTTGCTGAACAGAGAATTTATTGATTCTGTAATCATGCTGTTAGCATCCTTTGCGGACAGTATTAAAAACGGACCTTACAGTTAGCAGGTTAGCATCTCTTTTTGTGAGAGGTTATTAAACCTTGAGGAATTAGGTGGCGGTATGGAGATACTCTCGCCCGCCGGTTCGCCTGAAGGATTGATCGCCTCTATCAAAGGAGGCTGCGATGCCGTATACCTCGGAGGAAGCGCATTCGGAGCGAGAGCGTTCTCGAAGAATTTCTCGGACAGCGAGATAGAGGGGGCCGTGAACTACGCTCATGACCGTAAGGTCAAAGTGTACGTAACGGTGAACACGCTGATAAAAGACAGCGAGATGGACAACGCCGTATCGTTCGTGAGGTTCCTGGACGACATCGGTGCGGATGCGGTCCTCATACAGGATCTGGGGCTTCTGAGACAGATCAACAAGTTCGACATTCAGAAGCACGCATCCACGCAGATGGGGATACATTCAGCTTCCGGGCTCGATTGGTGCCGTGAGAACGGCCTTGATAGGGCTGTTCTCGCCAGGGAGCTTACGTTCGATGAATTGTCTTCCATTGTCGGCGGGTCCGAGATAGAGACCGAGGTCTTTGTGCAGGGCGCCATGTGCTACAGCATATCAGGAGGCTGTCTTTTCTCAAGCATAGCCGGCGGGAGAAGCGGGAACAGAGGCCAATGCGCCCAACCATGCAGGAAATCATACCAGTTCAACGAAAAAGAAGGTTTCTTCCTCAGCAATGCAGACCTGTACGGTGTCGATTGGCTTGAGAAACTCAAGGGTATCGGTGTATCGGCGGTAAAGATCGAAGGCCGCATGAGAAGCCATGCGTATGCCTATCTTTCAACAAAGGTATACTCTATGACCAACAAAGGATGCCCCGCAGATGAGATAAAAGAGACGGCGGACCTTCTTAAGACCGTATTCAACCGCGGATTCTGCGAAGGCTACTTCCCGGGAGTATCCAGCCTTGTCCAGCCGAATTACGCAGACAACAGAGGTTATCTTCTCGGGTCTGTCACTATATCGGACAGGAAATTCGATCTTTCGGGCTTAAAAGAGAAAGTGAACGTGAGGGACGGCATATCCATATTCAGAGGCAAGGATAAGATCGGCGGCTTCAACATAAGTTCGACCGTAAAAGCCACCGTCCCTTTCAAGATCGAGGACGGGAGATATGACATATACCGGACATACGACCCCCGCATAGACGAGATAAAGAACCTGATCGGTGAGGTCCCGGAATTGAAAGGTAAGACAAAACGCCTGCCGTACAAACATGACCTCCGGAAGGTCACAAGGGAACCAAAGGATCCAGAACTGTCGTTCTATGTCAGTTCGCTGAAGGTGCTGGATGCGATCGTCGGATATGCGGACCGCGTATATTATGATCTGAATGACAGTGTCGAAACTGCCGAGAAGATCTGCACGAAGAACGATGTGGATTTTGTCGTGAACCTCCCGCGGTTCAGGCCGCTCATGGACCTCGATGTATCCAATAAGAACATCATGGTAAGCACGGCGGATCAGCTGCACCGCTATTCCGGCAAGAAGATGTACGGAAGCTACCACATGAACATGTTCAATTCCGATTTCCCTCAGTTGACGCATCAGATCACACTTTCAGCCGAGCTTTCCAAACCTGAGATAGAGAGGATCGCAGAGCACTATTCCCGAAGGATCGAGGTCATGGTCTTCGGAAGGACTGAGCTCATGTGCACACGCGACCCGGGGCTTTCGGCAGGGATGCTGAAGGATGAGCTGGAACATGAGTTCCCCGTATATAGGGACAATTTCGGACTCGCTCACATACTGAAGTCCTCCGACCTGTTGCTGCTGCCTTACCTGAACGAGCTGGGCTCGATGGGCGTGGATTCAGTAGGCATCGATCTCAGAAAGAGACCGGCCTCATTGGCAAAGATAGTCGCAGACGCGTACAGGAACAAGGATGTCAGCAAGAAAGGAAGGATCACCGAGATGTGCGGATCCATAAACTACGGCCATTATCTGCGCGGAGTAAGCTAACTGTAGAAAATCCCCTCTTATACCATGCATCATCCTAGTGCGTGATATGAGGTTCAACAAGAGAGGCGGACTAGGGTTTCCTGAAGCCATC
>JAISVN010000002.1 GCA_031271555.1 Candidatus Methanoplasma sp. | reverse complement strand
GACAGCGCGTTTATGTTGTTTTTAGCGGTTGTTTCGAGAGCGGGAAAAAAGACCGCTTTTTTATCTTTGCAGAATTCTGTTATGAGCGTGGTTTTACCTATGCGGCGTCTGCCGTAAATGGTCACGAACTCGAATTTCCCGCTCTTGTGGTGGCGGTTCAGAGTCTCCATCTCTCTTTCTCTGCCTATGAACATGTCTGCTCCGATGGTAGTTTACGATATAGTATATTACGAACTACTATTTTTATCTTATGAGCATCTCGTGACGATGAGATCCCCATTATCGCAAAGGACCCGACTCAGATAATCCTTAAATCCTCAACATGTATGTTCAACAATGAGTTTGGAGTCCGATGTTTTGGCACGGATAAAACCGACCGCGGAAGAGGTCAGGTCCATAAATGAGACAGCGAAGGATCTGAAAGAAACCGTCGAGAAATATGTGAAAGACCACGATATCGATGTAGAAGTGCGTTTCGTCGGTTCCTATGCGAAAGGCACGTACTTATCAGACCCTGACATAGACCTTTTCCTTCTCTTCCCGGAAAGCGTCCCTCCAAAAGAACTCGAGACTGTCGGACTTTCCGTCGGAGAGGCTATAATCAAAGGCACCAAGATGTATGCGGAGCACCCGTACACGAGAGGGACGTACGGCGGATTGGATGTCGATCTTGTGCCTAGTTATTCAATAAAGACGACGGATAAACTCAGGACCGCCGTTGACCGCACGCCGTTCCACACCCAATTCATACTTGAGAACCTAAAGGAAGAGCAGAAGGACGAGGTCAGGCTGCTCAAGAGTTTCATGAAGGGCATCGGAGTATACGGAGCGGAGCCCAACACGAGAGGATTCTCCGGATACATGTGCGAACTCCTCGTGCTGCACTACGGAGGCTTCCTCGGAACTCTGGAAGGAGCAGGCGACTGGAGAGAAGGAACGACCATCTCGATAGATAAGAAGGGGCCTCCGATAATAGGTCCCCTTGTCGTCTACGACCCGGTCGATCAGAAAAGGAATGTCGCCTCCGCCGTCCACATAGATACCATGTCCCTTTTCATAGTGGCCGCAAAAGCGTACTTGTCATCGCCTTCCGATAAGTTCTTCTTCCCCAGGGAAAGGAAGCCGCATTCGAGGGACGAGCTGCAGAGGATATCCGATATGAACGGGTCAAGGATAATAACCGTATTGTTCGACAGGCCGGACATCGTCGAGGACAATCTCTACTCCCAGCTCTGGAAAACCCGCTATGCGCTGACAAGAAAACTCAACGACTTCGACTACAACGTCCTGAGGGCGGTCCATGAGATGTATGAGAAGAAGCTCGAGATCGTCTTCGAGCTGGAGCGCGATCTGCTCTCTAAGACGTACAAACACGCCGGTCCGCCGGTCTGGGTCAAGGCCGCCGAGTCATTCCTCTCGAAATGGAAGAACAACATCTACGGCCCGCCATTCATAGAGGACGGGTGCTGGAACGTCATAGCGGAAAGGATGTATTTTACCGCCAAGGAGATGCTCGCCGACGAGGCCGCCGTGTCGGGCATAGGCAGGGAGATCGATCCCCGCAACATGAGGATACTGGATCACGAAGCATCACTGAACGATGCGGACCCTCTGCTGCTTACGGAACTGATGGATCCTAAGAACAGCTGGGAAGTGTGACGCCGTTCAGACGAACGGTGCATTGACAAAGACAATGCATACTCCCAATGCCAGCATCAGGAATATGAGGTAATTGGCAAGCATTGTCTTCATGTCGAGGAGATCAACGCGGAATCTCATGAGCATCAGAAGTCTCTTCATTACAAGCACCATGAACAATGCCACAACAGTAGCGATTATCCATCCCATGTCGCTGCTCGCTCTGCAAAGCAAAGAACCGACTATCCCGATAACAATTGCCAAGGCCGTTACAACGAACAGGACCTTAGTGCCGTATATATCCTTGAGGATGAATTCGCGCTCATCGAACTCGGAGGGAGTGAATTCGTATTCCTCCTCTTTTTCTTCGATTATGCGCCTTTTCTTCTTTGCCATGCTTCAACGGATTCTTATCAATAATATAAACATTTATCCTTCAAGTCGCAGAGAGTCCACTTTCGGATTATTCGGAGACCCTTCGATTCTCCTTAAATACTCAAAAAAACTTGGAGAATCCAAGTGATACACAATGGCCACAAAAACCCTAGAGGACATACCGGGAGTAGGACCAGCCATAGCAGAAAAACTCCGTGAAGCAGGGTATACAGAGATGATGGTCATTGCTGTCGCATCGCCGAAAGACCTTGCGGAAGCCTGCGAGATCGGCGAGAAGAAAGCAATGGACATAATAGAAGGTGCGAAACTCTGCGCCGACATAGGCGGATTCGAGACCGGAGACAATATTCTGGAGAGGCGCAAGACCGTAGCAAAACTCACGACCGGTTCGAAAGCGTTCGATGAGCTTATGAGCGGAGGGCTGGAAAGCCAGTCCATCATAGAATTCTTCGGAGAGTTCGGGAGCTGCAAGACCCAGGTCTGTTTCCAGCTCGCCGTCAACGCCACTCTGCCCGAGGAACGCGGAGGATTGGACTCCGACGTCATCATAATCGATACGGAGAACACCTTCAGGCCGGAAAGGATCATCCAGATGGCGACCTATCTCGGCGTCGATCCGGACGATGTTCTGAGAAGGATACACGTGGCCAGGGCTTTCAACTCCCAGCACCAGATCCTCCTGGTCGATAAGGCTCTGGAACTGGCACAGGAGAAGAAGATCAGGCTCATGATCGTCGATTCCCTGACATCCCATTTCAGGGCGGAGTATCTGGGCAGGGGGGCACTCGCCGAGAGGCAACAGATCCTCAACCGCCACATGCACGACCTCCTGAACTTCGCCACTCTCAACAACGCCGTCATTGCGGTGACCAACCAGGTCGCCGCCAAGCCAGACGCGTTCTTCGGCGATCCCACGAGACCCATCGGCGGGCACATCGTCGGGCACACCGCAACATTCCGTCTATACCTCAGGAAAGGCAAAGCCGGAAAGAGGATCGCCCGGCTCATAGATTCTCCCAACCTTCCCGAGGGAGAGGCTGTGTTCAGTGTGACCGAAGATGGTATTAAGGACTGAAACCTAAAGGGGTCGTGGACCCCGCTTTCTTTTTTGAACTGTCCGGCGAATCAAAGGATATGCCGAGGGCCGAGGCGGAGAGATGCATCGAAGCCGAATGCGGACGATACAGCATCATCGATTCCGGCCCGGGATATGTCATCGCCTCTTTCCCAAAGGAATATCTCGGCGGGATTGCGGAACGGATAGCGCTCACCCACTCGATCGGAACATATCTGGGGCAGTACGACCCCGCAGATATCGGCGCACTGTCTGATATCCAGCTTCCGAGCGGCACATTTGCCATCAGAGGAAAGAGGTTCGAGGGGATGATGAAGGATGTCGACTCTCAGAAACTGATAAGGGATCTTGGAGGCATACTTTCAAAGAACAACGATGTCGATCTGCGGGAACCGGACATCATAGTCAAAATGCAGATGAGCGACAGGATCCATCTCTTCATCGAAGAGAGAGCCATAGACCGCAACATAATGGAGACGAGAAAGGTCGGCGAGCGTCCGTTCTTCTCTCCGATTTCCATACATCCGAAATATGCCAGAGCGCTGATAAATCTGACCGGCGCGAAAAGAGGGGATACCGTCCTTGACCCTTTCTGCGGCACCGGGGGCATAGTGATCGAAGCTGCGGACATGGGAATGAGGGCCATCGCATCTGACTTCGACGAGGAAATGGTGCTCGGATGCAGGGAGAACATGGACTTCTACGGGCTTGAGCTCCACGATTATGAGACCATAGACATAAAAGACATTCCAGAGAGATTCTCCGATATAGACGTGGTGGTGACCGATCCCCCTTACGGACGGTCGACGAAGACCGGCGGGGTGAATGTCCGGGACATACACGAGAGCGCGATGAACGCCTTCCCGAAGGTCCTGAAGACCAACGGTACGGCGGGGGTCGTCCTGCCTTATGAGATGGACAGTCCGCTTATGGGACTTGACTGTGTTTTCAAACAACACGTCCACGGGTCGCTTTCAAGATACTATCATGTGTTCAGGAATTCGAACAACTAACTATTTTAACGCTGACAGTATCCCAAACACGTGAACAGATTCCTTCGCCTTTTTAGGTTCGGAAACGGCATAATGGGCATTCTGGGTGTCGTGATCGGTGCGTTCATGGCAGTCGGTTTCGGCATAGGGG
>JAISVN010000046.1 GCA_031271555.1 Candidatus Methanoplasma sp. | reverse complement strand
CCATCTTTCCCGTGAATATGTTGGACCTTCCGACGAAGTTGGCAACGAAGGGGGTCTTCGGATTCTGGAACACGTCTATCGGGGTGCCGACCTGAACGATCTTTCCTTTCCTTATTATGGCTATGCGGTCGGCCATCTCGAGGGCCTCGTCCTGATCGTGCGTGACATGTATGGCAGTGAGTCCCATGTCTTTGACGAGCGACTTCAGTTCCTGCCTGAGCTCCAGCCTCAATCTGGCATCCAGCGCCCTGAGGGGTTCATCTAGCAGCAATATGTCAGAGTTCGACGCAAGCGCTCTGGCGAGAGCGGTCCTCTGCTGCTGGCCTCCGCTGAGTTCTGCAGGATAGGAATTGATCTTGTTCTCCATATGCACCATTTTTATCGTGCTTCTGACAAGCTGCTTCGCGGCATCCTCCTCCCACTCCTTGATCTCGGGGGAGAACATCACATTCTCATAGACCGTCTTGGGAGGGAACAGGGAATACACCTGGGAAAGCATGGTCGCCTTCCTTTCGCTGATCGGCATATCGGTGACATCGGACCCATTGTAGGTTATCCTGCCTTCGTCCGGCTTAGTGAGACCGCAGATCATCCTCAGGCAGGTGGTCTTGCCGGATCCAGTGGGGCCGAGTATACATAGGTATTCGCCGTCGTTTACCTTGAGGGACAAACCGTTGGCGGCCATCACACCGCCGTAGTCCTTATACAGCCCGTTCAGCTCGATATCAGGCATGGCGGCCACCTCTGTTTATGATCACTCTTACAAAGAACATGAAAACGAAACATATCGCTATCAATATTATCGAACAGAACGCCGCCTCGGAATAATTGTCCACTTTGATGAGGTCCATTATGTAGACGGGCACCGTCTTTACCGAATTGCTTATCGCAACGGTCGCTCCAGTTTCACCCAGACTTCTTGTGAATGCGAGTATCGCACCTGCGATTATGGATGATTTGATTATCGGCATAAGCACTTTGGAGAATGCCTGGAACGGTTTGGCACCGAGGGTCATCGCCACCTCTTCATAAGACACGTCGACCTCTTCCACCGCACCGGTTATGTTCCTTACGACAAGCGGGAACGTGAAGGCTATGTGCCCGAGTATGACCATCAGAAGGCTCAGGGAACCTCCGGCGTATATGCTGCCCCAGAAAAGTGCCAGTGAGAAACCGAGCGCAGTTGTCGGGATTATAAGGGGCACATTCACAAGGCTGTCCAGGATCTTACCGAACTTCGTATCTCTTTTTCTTGCTATGTACAGTGCTATCGGTATCCCGAACACTATATCGAATATCACTGCCACTCCCGCGATCAGGAAGGATATCCCCGTCGAATACAGCAGCATGCCGTAGTCTATCGCGGCCATGGGCTGCGTGAGATAGGTGAATATGTAGAAGGTCGGGAGCAGCACGATCACTGCCAGGAAGGCTATCGAGAACGCATCCTTGAGTTTTGGTACTGTACCTCTGCTTATCAGTCTGCCGAAATTGGGCCAGACCCTTTTCACAGGTATCTTGAATTTCATGATGAGCAGTTTGACGACCACCAGCAAAAGAAGTGCCAGAACTATCATCAGTACGCTTATCAGTATCATGGGGCCCATCGCTGCGTCGACCCCGAACTCTTTCATATACGCAATGAACGTAGGTCCGGTGAAGAACGTGGATTCCACGCCCATCATCTGCAGCGCTATGTATGTGCCGCCGGTCTCGGACAGAGATCTTGCAAAACAAAGTATCGTTCCGGTGACGAGGCCTGCGCGGAAAAGGGGAAGGGTTATCGTCCTTAACGCAGTGAACCTGGATGCGGAAAGGGTCATCGCCGCCGTTTCGTAATTGGGCTCTATCTGCTCCAGTATTGCGGATAGGGACCTTACCATGTAAGGGTATGTGAATATTATATGCAGAAGTATGAGCATGACATAGGGCGAGATCGAAAGACCCAATCCCGGTATGTCTATGCCCTCCGGCGCCCCCCAGAACATCACGACCGATATTCCAAGAACGGCCGTCGGGAATGCCAAAGGCATGTCCATCAGCGTGTCCAGGTACTTCTTCCCTTTGAACTGTTTCCTTACGAATATCCAGGCCATCGGTATGCCGACCAGAACGTCGATGACCGTCACGATGCCTGCGATGCTGAAAGAATTCCATAATGCTTCTTTGATGGTGGAGATCATCCCAGCATCCCGGAACACCTCGCTGACGATGCCCCACTCCGTGAACATCTTCAGGACCACGAAGATAGATGGCACTATTATCAGTATGAGAAATATTAAGCAGACAAGGGAGAACCATGCCTTCCTTGCCTTTTCATTGTTGGAAAGGTCGTTTATCCTTTTGAATATGGACATGAGATGGCCTTCTGTGATATGTTACTTGGATAACATATTTCAAAGGATGGAAATGCTTACCACATTATTGCCGCGGAGTACCACTGTGCCCAAGCGCCTCTCCTCTTCGCCGGCTGCGTTGTTCTCGATCGTCTCGTCCAAGACCATGTTCATGTACTCGTCAAACCCTGTCAGTTTGCCTTCCAGTACCCTTCCGTCCTTCAGAAAGAGTGAGACACGCTTATCCAAAGATTTTTCCAGCAGCGCTTGTGGCATTACCATGTTATCGGCCTGACCATGGGATATTTATTTATAGATTTTTCCTAAACTGGACTATATAATAGCTTATAATTTCACCAAATACATGCATCTGATGAGGAGCGTATTCAGAGGTTCTTGGCCTGCGATTCGATCCATTTCTTGATGTCCGCTATCCTGGTGCTACCTATGCCGAAATACTCGGAGAACTTCTTGGTCGTCGTGAGTTCCAGTGTCTGTCCTGCCTTCTTTCCCGAGACCATGCCCATATCTATCAGGGCGTGGACATCGTCATAGGTCCTCGGACCGCGGGTCTTGAACAGCTCCGACTGCAGAACTGGCTGGTTGTATGCGATAGTGCTCAGAGTACGCATCATGCCCCCGGACATCTCGGCCTTTGCGAATTTTCCGGTGTAATCCGTGTACTCGGTCCTCAGCGTCATCCTGTATTCGTTGCCGATCTTGGCTATCATGATCGCCGAGCCGCGGTCGTCGTACTCCTGCCTGAGGTCCTTCAAAGCGTGCCTTATGTCCAACTCTTTAAGGCCGGTCCTCTCCGCTATTTCCGAGACGCTTATCTTTTCCGCGCTGGAGAAGAGTGCCGCCTCGACCGCGCCCTTCTCGTCCACCTCAGTTCACCGCCTCTGCCTCTTCTTCCTTCTTCTCAAGGGTGGATATTATTCCCGGCACCCTCATCTCTATGAATATCTCACCTCTCGGCAGAGAGGCCTGCATCACGTCGAGCCTTCCGTCCCTTACCAGGTGCAGCACCGAAACGAACGTCCTTAGGTTCTCGACTATCTCTTTCGTGTAAAGCTCGTCTATCTGTATCGGGCCCGTGCCGAGCTTGACTATCCTTTCCCACACAAGTTCAACGTCATGCTTGTCGTCTTCC
This sequence comes from Candidatus Methanoplasma sp., assembly GCA_031271555.1. GTDB lineage: Archaea > Thermoplasmatota > Thermoplasmata > Methanomassiliicoccales > Methanomethylophilaceae > Methanoplasma. The sequence goes on along the minus strand of JAISVN010000046.1, from coordinate 3,828 downwards.
TCGTGCGCCTTGTTGTCGAACTTCTTCGGAAGCTTCTCTTCCAGTTCGGCCCTGACCCTTTCCCTCTCGCGGTGGACCTCCATCTCGATCCTCGCTTCCTCGAATGCGTCGAGAAGCTCGTACATGGTGACCGGGCGCACCGTCTCTCTGGCGTACGCCTCCCTGAATGCCACCTCGGGCACCATCAGGGCCTCATCCTCGTCTTCGAAGGAGAAGTCGAAGAATTCCTCTTCGAGAGGTTCGTCCGACCTTGAGCACGTGGCCTCCGACTGAAGCCTCAGGATCTTCCAGGCCATAAGTATGAGCTTTCCGGCAACGATCATGTCGAACCTGTTCTCGGAGACCTTCCGCGAATACATCCTCACGAACTCCCCGAGATCTATCTCCCACGGGTCTATCCCGCTCTCGAGCACCAGGCTGAAGGCCGCCCTTATGGATTCGTCCACAGGGTCGTTCAGCTTCTCTCCCGAGCCGGTCTTCCCGAGGATGTCCATATACCCGTTTATCCTGGCATATGTGCCGCTGTCCTCTGTCATGGCCTTATGGAACAGCAAATGCTGCTCCATCTCCTCTCTCTTCATCATCCCATCCATCTGCATCCCATCCTTTTTAAGTTTCTGTTTCCTGCTTTCTCATAGCTTCTTCTTCATATCTCGATACTTCGGCAAGGTCCGGCTGCATTATCACCCTGCTGATTCCGGACGGCGGCCTTGTGACCCCTATGAGGTGGTCGGCCATTGCCAGCGTGACCTTTCTTAACGATACCTGTATGAACTGCGCCTTTCCGGAGCTTTCCTTCACCCTCTTGGCGACCATCTCCGCGTTCACCGAGTCCAGGAACATGTCCACCTCGTCCAGCACGTAGAACGGCGACGGCTGATACTCCTGGATCGCGAATATGAAGGCCAGCGCCGTCAGGGACTTCTCGCCTCCGGACAGCGCCTCCAGCCTCAACAGCTTGCCGTTCTTCGGCTTCGCGTTTATTGTAAGGCCTCCGAGGAACGGGTCGTCCTCGTTCTCTATGGCCATGAACGCCTCTCCGCCTCCGGACAGCTGTGCGTATATCTCCCTGAAGTTCTTGTCCACTGCGTCATAGGACTGCATGAACAGACCTTTCTTCTGGGAGTTCAGGGAATCCGTGAGGTCGCTCAGCTCTTTTATCTGGACCCTCAGGCTTCCGACGTCTGACATCAGGCTGTCGTACCTGTTCTTCCGTTCTTCGTAATCCTCTATCGCACGCAGGTTGACGTTGCCTATCCTGGAAAGGATGCTTTCGCATGACCTGATGGTGCGCCTGATCTCTTCCTCGGACGGTATTGGGAGTTCCACCTCTATCCTGATCTCTGCGATCTCGGCCTTGAGCTGCTTTATGTTCTCCGTGACTATGTTTATCTGCGCTTCGCCGGAGGACCTCAGCCCTTCCTTGATCTCGATCTTCTCCTGGATCGAACTCCTCTCGCCGGCAAGCATGAATCCTTTCTCGACAAGGGCATCCTTCTGGTCCCTGAGGTCCTCGATGCCTGATTCCATCTCGCTCTCGATTATCCTTAGGGCTTCGAGTTCTATGGTTATCCTTTCGATCTCCTTCTGATGCTTGGATATCTGCTCCCTGCTTTCCTTCACCTTTTTGTCGATGATCTTTATCTGTCCTTCGAGAGACTCGCGCTGTTTTCCGAGACCGGTTATCTCTGTATCGAGACCGTTCTTCTGAGAACGCAAGTCCGATACTTCGTTCGACAGCGTGTAGATGTTGTCCCTCACCCTCTGTATCCTTTCCTGCATCTCGGCCGGTGCTATGGCTGCTATGCGTTCCCTTATGCCGGACCTCTCGTTCCTCATAGCCGTAAGGGCTTCCGAGATCCTGCTGAGTTCCTGCTTAAGCCTCGCGGCTTCGCTTTCTGCCGCGCTGTATTCCTTCGTCTTTGCGGCGTATTCGTCGGCCAGCTGCTGCCTCGCCTTTTTCAGCTCCGATATCCTGGCGGTGAGCTGTCCTATCTGGGCATTGGCCCCCATGCCTGCGTTGGATATCTTTCTCATCTCGTCGTCCATTGCGCGTATGCCGTCCCTCATCTCCCTGAGCTTGGCCCTCAGCGCATCCATCGAATCGTTGGCGGCCCTCAGCTTGGAACTCACTTCGTCAAGCTCCGATTCCGATGCCGCGCCGAACTTCAGGACGCTCTGCGGGCTTAGTGTGCCTCCGGTCATCGCTCCCGACGCTTCCAGAAGCTCGCCGTTCTTCGTGACCAGCCTTACGCCGCCCATCAGGGCCCTTGCCTCCTGCAGCGTGTTGACCACCAGAGTGTCCTGGAATACGAACCAGAACACGTTCGCGTACCTCTGGTCGTAATCGATGAGGTCGGTGGCGTAGCCTTCCGTCTGTTTGACGCTCATTATCGCTTTCGCCCTGGGTTTGCCGCCGGTCATCTTATTCAGCGGGAGGAACGTCACCCTTCCGAGCTTTTCTTTCTTGAGGTATGAGATGCAGTCCGATGCCACCTGGTCGTCGTCCACCACCAGGGCTTTCATCTTGCCGCCGGCTGCGACGGACAGTGCCGTCTCGTAGCCCGGCTGGACCGTTGCGAGTTCCTGGACCGTTCCGTGTATCCCGGTGGCCATCCCCTTGTCCCTGAGCTCGATTATCGCCGATACGGCTTCGTCCCCTTTGTTCATTCTGTTGGAGACCTTCTTCTCGGCCGAAAGCTCGCTGTACCTTGCGTCGAGCCTCCTTATGGCCTCTTTGAGTTCGGATTCCTGCTTTTCGAGTTCGGCCTCTTTCCTCTTGGATTCCATTATCCTCTTGGATATCTCCTCGGCCCCTCCCATCGGCCCCGCTTCCTGTTTGACCTCCTTGAGGTTCCACTCCGCATCCTTTATGTCGAAATCTGCTGACTGCAGCCTTTCGTCCAGCGATGCTTTGGACCTTGCGAGATCCTCGGCGGCGGCCTCGGCCTTTGCGCTGGCAACCTCGGCCTCGTGCTCAGACTCTTCCGCGGAATCTATCTCCACATCGAGCTCATTGAGCCTGTTCTGAAGTTTTGTATGCTCCCCGCCGTGCTTTGAGATCTCTTCGCTGATCTTGGAATCTTCGGCTTTGGCATCCGCGAGTTCCTTCTCGCACTCCTCCAGCTTTATCTTCACATCGGAAAGTGATTTCGACAGGGCCTCATGCTCGGCGGCATTCTCGTTGACGGACTCCTCGAACCCTTTCCTGAATGATTCTTGCTCCTCAATGTCCTCTTCGGCGCGCTCGGCGCGGTCCTTCTGCATGGCCATGTCGATCTTGGCCTTCTCGATCTTGTCCTTTATCTCCCTGTACTCGGGTCCGACGCGGCCTTCGATCTCCTTTTCCTTCTCTTTTATGGCGATCTCGTTCTCCGCGTGCTCTCTTTTCAGCGCTTCTTTCTTTTCGGCGAAGGCCTGTATCTCCTTTGTCAGAGAGGCCGCCTGCTCCGAGAGCCCATCGAGTTTCGCCTCCTCGGTCTGCAGCTGGCGGTGGGTGAACTGCGCCCTTGCCATATCGAGGAGGTTTTGAGTTTCGATATACTTCTTCGCATCCTCTTTGTCCTTCTCGAGCTTGGATATCTGTTTCTCCAGCTCCTCGACCACTATCAGGATCCTTTCCAGGTTGAGTTCAGCCTCCCGGCGCTCGCCGGCGGCTTTCTCGATATCGGTGTCATAGCTTGCTATTCCGGATATCGCATCGAGGACCCTCCTTCTCTCCATGTTGCCCATCTGGACTATTCTGGTGACGTCTCCCTGCTGCACCATGTTGTACCCGTCGGCGCTTATCCGCGCTTTGGTGAGCAGGCTGTCGAATTCCGTCAGCGA
>JAISVN010000166.1 GCA_031271555.1 Candidatus Methanoplasma sp. | reverse complement strand
ATCCCGCCTACGCCCCATCCTACCACTCCCAGCCCGTTTATCTGTGTCGTGTGGGAATCCGTACCGAAACAGGAGTCGGGATATGCCGTCAGCACGCCTTTCTCATTCTTCACATGTATCAGCGGTGACAGGTACTCGAGGTTCACCTGATGGCATATGCCGTTCCCGGGTGGGACGGCCCTGAAATTCCTGAATGCGTTCTGCGCCCATTTGAAGAGAGCATACCTTTCGCTGTTCCTTGCGAACTCCAATTCCTCGTTCTTATCCTGAGAATCGGCGCATCCCGCAAAATCCGTCTGTATGGAATGATCTATCACAAGGTCCACGGGCACGAGCGGGTTTATCGATTCGGGGTCTTTCCCCATCATCGATACCGCTTCCCTCATGGAGGCGAGGTCCGCTACCGCGGCACCTCCCGTAAGGTCCTGAAGCAGCACCCTCGCGGGCATCCACGGTATGTCGTGCTCTTTGTTCCCTTTGGGAGACCACGATGCTATGGCAAGGACATCGTCGTCCGTGATCACATCCCCGTCCCTGTTCCTTAGCATGGATTCTACTATGACCTTTATGGAATACGGCATCTTTCTGAGATCCTTTATAACGCCTTTCTTTTCCAGTTCCCTCAGGCTGTAGATCGTGATGTCGCCTTCATCTGTCTTCAGTGTCTTGGTGCAGCTGCCGATCCCTGTCATTATGATCCTCTTCTGTTGCTAATAAAAATTAGATATATCAAGTTTGACCAGCCTCAGGAGGCTGGCGGTTATTGTTTTGAAAAAAGGTTCAATCCCACTCTTCGAAGAGCTTCGCGATGCCTTCTTTTGCGGATGACCAGCACGGAACGCCTCCGGTCAGGACGGCCACCTGTATCGCTTCCAGTATCTCTTCTTTCGTTGCGCCGTAGTTCTTGGCCACCTTTGCCTGGGGATATATGCAGTCGTCGCACATCCTCACGGCCACGCATGCAAGCGCTATCAGTCTCTTCGTCTTCTTGTCCAGCGCCAGGTCCTCGGTCATGAACTTATCCATGATGTGAAGGTTCTCCAGGAACCCCGGATTGATCTCCTTTATGCTCTTGAGGGTCTTCGGCGCAAACCCTCCCATTCCATTGCACATTTCACAGTAATGTTTCTCCGGGTCATTGCATGACATGGTTGTTAATCGCCTTAGAAATATAAAGGAGTATCAAGAAATCCGCATATGTTCCGAACATATGCACTGAGATCCGTATTCCTGCATTCAGATTTAATAACTGTATCTCGATAAGCACGCTCATGGATGCATTGGTTCCCGACGACGTAGTATCCCGCCTCAATCAGCTGCAGCAGACGCTGCTCAAGAAACAACTGCCTGTGCTGATAGTGTTGGAAGGAAGCAGCGGAAGGGTCATAGGCCGTGTAAGCAACGAGCTCATGAGGTGTCTGGAACCGATAGGCGTCAGATACAATCACTTCGATCCTGCCGATGGCGGAGATTCAAGATTCATCTTCGGGTTCCTCCGGAACACGCCTGGGAACGGGCAGATCGGGATATACGACAGGTCTTGGTACTCTTTTATGATCGAGAAGTTCAACGAGGACGAGAAGAAGAAAGAACTCGACAGGATGCTCGATCTCAGCAACGACGTTGAAAGATATCTCGTTCAGAACGGGATCCTGCTGATCAAGATATTCCTTAAGGCAAGCGAGTCCGCTCTCAAGGAATACGGCTCCCAGTACTGGCCCAGCGAGCCGAGGAGGTCATTCCTTTCCATGGACCACATCGATCCGGCGAAGTTCAGGGAGGTCATGCTCGAGCACGTCTATGAGAAAACAGACACCGAGTACGCAGGCTGGAACAAGATAGAGATCGGAGCCCTGGAAGATACTGTGCTCGGGACCATTGAGACGGTCATCGGGTCGATAGAGCGCAGACTGGAGTCCAAACCGAAATTCCCCCATTCCAATATCGAGAGGCCGTACCCCAACCCGCGCAACGGAGATTACGGCGAAAAGTGCGACTCATACGAAGATGCATTGAAGGAGGTCTCGGAGAGACTGCAGAGATTGCAGATGGACCTGTCCCTGAGCGACCGCTCGCTGGTGGTGTGCTTCGAAGGATGGGATGCGGCAGGGAAAGGCTCATGCATAAAGCATCTCTGCCACGCGCTCAACCCGAGAGGATATGAGGTCTTCCAGACAAAGGCCCCCAACGAAGAGGAACTGAGCCACACATATCTTTGGAGATTCAGCAAAGGCATCCCGATGAAGGGGCACATAACGATCTACGACAGGACATGGTACGGAAGGATGATGGTGGAGCACATCGAGAGGCTGTGCACCGACGAGGAGTACGGCAGATCGCCGTCCGAGATAAATTCCATGGAGAGGATGATGACCGAGAACGGAACAATTCTTCTGAAGTTCTGGCTGGAGATCACTCCGGAAGAACAGCTGAAGAGGTTCAAGAAAAGGGCCGGCGATCCCTTGAAAAAATGGAAGATCACCAAAGAGGACTGGCGCAACCGCGACAAGTGGGACGATTATGATTCACATGTGGATGTCATGATGGAGTCGACCAACACCGAACATGCGCCTTGGACGGTCATAGAGGCCAATGAGAAGAAATATGCCAGAGTATCAGTTCTGAACGCCGTTGCCGATGCTTTGGAAAGGGAATTGAAGAAATAATCATTTCGTCAATTGACGGTTTATATCTTCGACATAATTAAATAACCTCAGTCGATGTCCGACCAATGGTAGATGAGTTCAAGGAGAAGATAGCGGGTGAGATAACCCTGTCTCTGGAACCTGGAAAGGCCATCCGCAAGTGGAGGGAGGAATTCAAACTGTCCCAACATCAGCTTGCGGATGCCATGGGCATATCGCACTCAGTGATAAGCGACTATGAATCCGGGAGAAGGAAATCCCCGGGCGTCACCGTGATAAGGAAAATGGTGGATGCGTTCATACGGCTCGACGCCAAGAACGGTTCTCCTGTGGCCTCGCGCTACATGCCGAATATGAAACTTGAATGCATAATCGCCATGGACGAATTCTCAGAAGGCATCGACGAAGGAAGATTCATAGAAGCCCTCGGCGGAAAGAACCTGAACACGGAGAAGATGCCTACCAAAAGGATCTACGGATACACGATAGTGGATTCCGTCAAAGCGATCCTAAGCCTCGGTTCGGAGGATTATCTGAAGATATACGGATGGAGCATCGAAAGAGCCCTCATCTTCACGAACGTGCACTTCGGACGTTCGCCAATGGTGGCCATAAGGGCGCACCCACTTACGCCTGCCATGGTCGTATACCAACGGCCTGAGCAGACGGACCCGCTCGCGATCAAGCTGGCGAAACTGGAGGGGATACCTTTGGTAACGACAAAGCTGAGCATAGAAGAAATAGTTGAGAGTATGAATAATTTGAAAGAAGGGAAATGAAATGGATGTAGGAATTGTAAGTTATGGTGCGTACATCCCCCGCTACAGGATAAAACCTGAGGAGATCGGAAGGATCTGGGGAGTGGACGGCAAAGGAATGGGCAAAGGACTGATGATCTATCAGAAATCCGTTCCCGGAGTGGACGAGGACGTCGTGACTATATCGACGGAAGCGGCCAGATACATGATGGCAAGAGTGCCCGAGGTCAACCCTCAGGACATAGGCGCGCTGTACGTAGGGTCGGAATCCCATCCGTATGCAGTGAAGCCGACAGCAACGATCGTCGCCGAGGCCATAGAGGCGACGCCCGCTCTGACGGCCGCCGACCTTGAGTTCGCATGCAAAGCCGGCACCGCAGGTATCCAGGCATGCATGGGAATGGTCGCATCCGGGATGATAAAGTACGGAGTCGCGATCGGCGCCGACACATCCCAGGGAGCACCGGGGGATGCATTGGAGTTCTCCGCATCCGCAGGAGGAGCGGCATTCCTTATCGGAAGCGAGAAAGTGATCGCCAAGATCAACAAGACAATGAGCTTCACGACTGACACCCCCGACTTCTGGAGGAGGGAAGGACAGCCTTACCCGCTCCACGGAGGAAGGTTCACCGGAGACCCCGCATACTTCAAGCACATAACATCCGCGGCGAAGATGCTCCTCAAAGAGATGGGCACCACCCCTGCAGACTACAAATACGCAGTGTTCCACCAGCCTAACGGAAAATTCCCCACCAGGGTCGCAGGCATGGTAGGCTTCGAGCAGTCGCAGATCGAGACCGGTCTGCTGACACCGAACATAGGCAACACATACAGCGGCGCAGTCCCGCTCGGACTGTCCGCAATACTTGACAAAGCCGAGCCCGGAGACAGGATATTCGTCACATCGTACGGTTCCGGAGCAGGAAGCGATGCGTTCGACATAACCGTGACGGACGAGATAAAGAACTACAAGAGGAACAACGCCCCGACGGTCGAGAAAGTAATGGAGAACCCTGTCTATGTGGACTACGGATTGTACACAAAGTACAGAGGAATGATCATAATGCCGGAGTGATAAACATGAGAGACGTAGCAATCATAGGAGTAGGAGCGACAAAGTTCGGAGAACTTTGGGACAGGTCCTTCAGGAGCATCGGCATAGAGGCCGGAATGAAAGCGATAGAAGATGCAAACCTTTCCGGCAGCGAGATAGACGGGCTGTTCATAGGGAACATGTCCGCGGGGCGCTTCATCAACCAGCAGCACATAAACGCGCTGATAGCGGATTATTCTGGAATGGCGACCAGGAACATACCGGCAACACGAGTAGAGGCCGGAGGGGCATCCGGAGGAGTTGCATTCAGGCAGGCGGTCATGGCCGTTGCCTCGGGTATGCACAACACCGTGCTTGTCGGAGGGG
>JAISVN010000085.1 GCA_031271555.1 Candidatus Methanoplasma sp. | reverse complement strand
CTTTGTCCAATATCACCGGGAACAGCGCAAGCGGCGCGCGTATGTCGAAATCCTCTCCCGGGAGCTTTCCTTCGACGAAAGGATATCCTATGTACAGGTCGTATTGACCCTTGTCCCTCATGTCCCTGTTCACTTCTCTGATCAACTCGTTGAGGTGCTTGAATACGCGAAGGTCCTCGGCGCTTCTCGTTGAATCGCAGAGTTTGAGCGATCTCTTCTTTCCGAATATCAGGCCCATGAGGTCCAGTTCGGGTATCGTCGTGAGGTCGAAGGATGTTTTCTTGTATATCTTCCCAAGATAGAGGAGGCGGTTGTTCCTGCTGATGTTGACAAGTTTCTTCTGGAGTTCGCGCAGCGTCTGCGCGACATCGTTGTCCATGTTGGAACCTCTCGCGGCGGTCACGGCATATTTCTTGGTCACGGAGAGGAACTCATCCCCGTAGAGTTCGACGAACCTCTGGCCGACGCCAGGTATAGCTGCAAAATCATCCGCTTTGGTAGGGACCCTCTGTGCCATTTCCCTCAATGCTTCATCGGTGCATACGGTAGGCACTCGCCCTGTCGAGTTCGTGCGGTCCTCTCTTATCTGTTCCCGTAGTTCCAAAAGTTCAGAGTAGAGGTCCTCTTCTAGTCCCATGAGAGCTATAATGGGTTCCCATTAATTATATATCTCGGTGGACCCAACGGATTAATACATCAGGCAGGATTGTTCATACATGATACCATTAGGGACCTCCAATGAAGGAAGGGTAAAGGTCACAGACGACGGAACTGCTATGGCATGGGGAAGCGGAACGCTTCCTGTCTTCGCGACGCCCGCCATGATACTGCTGATCGAAAAGACGGCCTCCGAGTGCGTCCAAACCTTCCTGGGTGAGGGGGAAAGCACCGTGGGAACATCCCTCGACATACAGCACACAGCACCGTCAGTCGTTGGAGAGGAGGTCTTCTGCAGAGTGGAGCTCACGGAGACCGACAGATCGAGAATGGTATTCGATGTAAAGGTCTGGGACTCGGCAGGGGAAGTGGGTTCAGGAAAACATGAAAGGTTTTTGGTGAACAATGAAAAATTCATGAGGAAAGCGGTTTCAAGGGTACAGAGTTGAGTTTCAATCCTTTGGCACCTTTTTCTGTTCTCTGACTATGAAAGACAAAACGACGGTCACAGCACAGATCGCAGCGGCGACGATCGCAGCGAACACGAAGCCGTCAAGGAACACATCCTGCGAAAGGTCTGAGAAGCTCACATTGCCGGATCTGGACCCCAGTGTGAAAAGCATCGCAAAGAGCGCGGTGCCGACAGCGCCCCCCATGTAGATGAATTGGGTCATTATCGAAGAACCCATCTCCCTGCTCTCGTCCATGACATTCTCGATGATGCGGCTTGCCATAGGTCCGCCGCTAAGCGCCCACATCAGACCCATGCATACGAGGGTGGCTAAAAGCGGTATGATGGCCATTTTCTCTGCGAACAGGACCATTATTATGCACCCAGCGGTCAGGATCCCGCACGCTGCGATCGCGAATATCCTGCGCTCTCCCATGCGGTCCGACAGTCTTGATACAGGGACGCATATCAAAAGAGTAAGGAGCGGAGATATGAGGATGAGGAGGCCGCTTATGAGAGGAGAGAAGCCCATGCAGATGCTCATGTAGAACGGCATGAGGTACAGCAGCCCGACGTAGACCAGGTTGGATGCCGTATATGCCATAAGCACGGAGTCGAATTTCCAGTGTTTGAATACGCGAATGTTGAGCAGAGGGTCTTCTTTCCTCAGCTCGATCACAACAAAGGCGGCAAGGAACAGAATGCATCCGATGGCCGCCGAAATGACCAAGGGTGTGCTTTCAGAATACGGCGCACGCTCGAGGGCGAAGACCCCGCACAGTATTGCTGAGAACAGCAGCACAACGCCGGTGAAATCCATACTTTTGCCGTTGTATCCCTCATCCTTTGGTATGAACTTCAGCATCAGGGGTATGACAGCAATGCCGAGCGGCACGTTGATCAGGAATATCCAGTGCCAGGAGACCAGGTCCGTTATTATCCCGCCTACCGCAGGACCCAGAGCGAAACCGAGCGCAGCCCCCATCGTGAGCACGCCCATGCCGAGGCCGAGGTTCTCTGCGGGAAGGTATTTCACGCACACCATCGGAATGGCCGCAGCCATCATCGCCGCGCCGATACCCTGAATGAGTCTGAAGGCCAGTATCATCTGGAAACTTGTCGATATGCCGCAGAAGAGCGAACTTACGGTGAACAGGATCAGGCCTATTACAAGGACCCTCTTTATGAGGCCGTTCTTTGCGACCCTGGCAAATGTTATGAGGAGGCCTGCGAGCATCACAAGATACACAACGCTCACCCAGGCTATTGTTCCCGTATCGGTCCCGAAATTCTCCGCCATCGTAGGCAGGGCTATGTTCACGATACTTCCGTCAAGACCGTCCATAAGTGCGACGAACACAATAACCAGAAGCATCATGGCCCTAGCTCTTTTTCCTATGGAATGGTCTGACATAATTTTTGGAGAATGCGAGGTCATATTTGCTTGTTTTCCAACTAATTGGATTTTTAATAAGAAACAGGACCCGCAGAACCGTCGTCGGCATACCAATAAAACGGAAGGACACATTTTATTCGGTGCATCTCCTATGCACGAGAGGTGCGATATTCGTTTGGCAAATAGGTTGTTCAGCCGGGCATATTTTTCTATTCGATCGTTGTGACTGATGTTCTTCATCAATTCTCGTTACTGTCATGATGATGTTGCCATATGCTTTTTTGAGAATGATCTGTCACTCAAAAAATTATGTTCCCGATCAATGCGTGGAATATCACAGGGAACATCAGACATCCGGTCAGCGGGATCCTCCCCATATCCATGCTCAACGGTATCATGCCGATCAAGGTCGATATCATCAGTATCAGCAAACCGAAAGGACCTGTGAGCAGGAGCACCAATAATACGATGAGCACAAATATTGCTCTGTTAAGGGGTCCGATGTTTATCCTGTTCATGACTTTGCTCATGCTCCCGCCGACAGCTATCGTGATGCGGTAGCCAAGGAACGATGCGATCGCGGAACAAAGCAACAGAATGAGAAACTCAGGCGAACAGAATCCCGACAGAGAGTCTCCAAGTATGTCCTTTATCGCTGCGGCCGTCCCCGATCTCCCGCTTCCCGATACGGACAGCGTGACCAATGAGAACACAGACGTCACCGTACCGATGGATGCCGTCAGGGAAATGAACCGTTCCGGCTTGTCTTCAGGCATGAAAACGGATGCCAGCGAGGCGCCCGCGGTCGCAGTTATGCCCGGATACCAACCGGCGATGGAACCCATGAACACACCCTTCAGTCCCGGAACATGGTCCACAGGCGGGACTTGATCATCATCCTGTTCGGGGATCCTGACGTTCTTCAATGAACTGAGCAACGCAGGCACCCCGAACAGCCCGGTAAGAAGGGGGAACAGAAGCGTCCCCTCTCCGATAATGCCGGAGGAAGGGATGGGAAGATCCATGCAAAGGAGGCCCAGCATCCCGGAGACAACCACCAGAACAAATGCCCAGACCTTGTTCTGAGCGGACCGTTCTTTCAAAACAATGACCGAAAGCGTGAAGACCAGTACCGATACGGTAAAGGCATCAAGATGCTCGGCCAGCCCATGCAGCATAAGATACTGGAGAGGTATAGCCAGAAGTATCGCCGAAGCGGAACCTACCGCACTTCCGATGGCAGCCGCACGGACCGCACGCATACCCTGCCCTTTCATGAGGAGCCTGTGCCCCGGCAGGGCCGTCAGCACCTCATCCGGATCAGGGGCCCCAATGAACACGGAAGGAACGAAATCGACGAAAGAATGGACAACAGACGCGGATATGATGCATGAGGACACTATTATCGGAACATACGATGGGTCCGTGAACTGGGTCAGGAACGATTCTGTAAGAGGATACGAAAGCAGCATGACGGATGCAAGAGTGTTGACGTGTATCCCCGGAACCAGCCCTGTGAAGGTCCCCAACAGAGAACCTGCCAAGCACGCCGCAACAGCCAGAAATATAAGTTCGGGACCCACGGACGAAAGACGGCCCCATCAGGCTTAAGCTTCAGAACTACAGTTAGTCTAACGGTTCCGATATAGTGACGGAATCCTTTTCCACATATATGTCGAGCATCCGCTTGACGTTGATGCCCAGATGTTCATCCAATTCTTCCTTTCCTGAGTTCTTGTTGAGGACCACAAGGACATCTTCTATCAGAATCCCATTGGTTTTCAGGGAGCTCACAAGCGCGGCCAGCGTCCCTCCGGTGCTCAGAATGTCGTCCACTATCACCACTCTGTCTCCTTTCTTCAGGCCGTTTATGTATATGCTGCGGTCGGAATATCCGGTTCTGTACGAGGCTGTTATCTCCCCATTGAGGCCGTACTGCCTTTTCCGGATCACGGTATACGGTATCCTAAGCTTAAGCGAAATGGGGACCGCCAACGGTATGCCCATGGATTCGGGCGCCAATATGCGGTCGCAGTCGAAACTGCAGGCCGAGAGCATCCAGTCGATTATCTCCTCGAGGATGTCCGGTTCCATCATGGGTATGCCGTCCGTGACCGGGTGTACCAAGTAAGGATATCCGTTCATGCTGATTATCGGACTGCTCATGATGCTGGCCTTCAGTTTTTCATGCATGTCTCCTCCGTATGCACGTATGAGTTTTTAACAATGCCATGGTGCACTGGTGAAATCATAATTCATGTTATTATTTGAAAAACATTCATCAGGAAACTCACAGATATAAAACAATTACTTATGAAGAGGAGTTACCACTTACAATAAGGAAGTTCACATTCTTCCACTTCTATCAACGGGATGTCGTCTTCTATTTCGGCGACTACGACATAGGTTCCATGGCCAGCATTCGTGTTTCTCATGTCACTGTGAGTATATTTTAATTTTATTGTTCCTGTTTCAAGGCCTCTATACAAACCCTCATGATCCCCTCTGAATCTGTTACTTATGCAGACGGTCAATTCACTTTCGGGGGGAAGAATGTCTTCTCTAAAAGAACAAAAACTTTGGCTGAATGTATCGTCGATACTGGCTGCAATACTTTCCAAGTAAGCTGGTTGACCGCCCTCATTGAATATTTTCATTATCAGACGTTTTTCATATCTCGGATTGCCTTTTTCATCAGGCTGATTAAGCAATACATTTGCTATCCGCAGTGAATCAATTTTTATCTTCAATATAGGTCTTTTTTCGTTCCTCATATGCTCCAATGTTTTTTCATTCTGTGCAATGAGCTTTTCATTCTGTTCTAGGCCCCTATAGCTAAAAATTATTGAGAAAACAAGCGTAGCGACAGTGACTATCGCAAGAGAGTACGATTGAAAAATATCCGCCACTGTTGCTTCTTCGCTACACATCGAATGCACTCCGACTACAATGAAAATAATAATGACGGATATTAGTAGAATTATTATCGCTAAAATAAAATGGTCAGACTTTTTCTTTTCTAGTTTTGCCATATCATTAAGTTTTATGCCTTATGAGGGATATACATTTTCTGGCTTTAGTGAGACTTTCAATAAAGCGATAGTTTCACAACCATTGGTTTTCTGATGAATGTGTGTCAAGCACTCGTCCGAGTTATGATTTCACTAGACCAGCCATCGGGTGACCTTTTTATAAAATACCGATGATAACGGCTTGATTCTGATGGATGTCGAACAGAGAATGGCCATTGTAACCAGGAACGCCGAGGAACTTGTCACAGACGGGGAGCTCAGGGAACTTCTCTCCAAAAAAGATGCGCCCAAGGCGTATATCGGGTTCGAACCGTCAGGCCTTGTCCATCTCGGATGGGCACTGGTGACGTCAAAGATCAAAGACCTTGCCGATGCAGGGTTTGAAACAGTGGTCTTCTGGGCAGATTGGCATGCATACATCAATGATAAGCTGGGCGGAGACCTGAACAACATCAGGACATGCGCCAGATACATGGAGGACTGCTTCAAGGCCTTGGGCGTTCCCGAGGACAAAGTGAAATTCGTGTATGCCAGCGAAATACTGAGCGACATAGAATACTGGGAGAAAGTGATAAAGGTCGCGAAGGCGACGACCCTTTCGAGAGTGAAAAGGGCGATGACCATCATGGGCAGGTCAGAAGATGAGGCAGAGGTGGATTTCTCAAAGCTCATCTACCCCATACTTCAGGCGACCGACATATTCTGCATGGACATCGACCTCGCATATGCGGGGATGGATCAGAGGAGGGCGCATATGCTCGCTAGGGATGCGGCGGAAAAGCTCGGATGGAAGAAACCGGTCGCACTGCACACCCCTCTGCTTCCCGGACTGAAAGGCGGAGACAGGATGAATCCTGCGGCCTTCAAGATGTCTAAGAGCGACCCATCAAGCAGCATCAACATACACGATGACGACGAAGCGATAAAAAGCAAGATGAAGAAAGCGTTCTGCCCTCCCGAGAAGGAGAAGGAAGATGAGAACCCCGTGCTCATGCTCTGCAGGTACATCATCTTCCCGCGTCTCGGAAAGATGGACATCTCCAGGCCCGAGAAGTTCGGAGGAGACCTTTCATTCTCAAGCTACGAGGAGCTTACGAACTCTTACTTCTCAGGCTCCCTTTTCCCACTGGACCTTAAGAACGGCGCTGCGGATTCTCTGATAAAGATACTGATCCCGGTAAGGGAGTATTTCAAAAACGTTCCAGAGAATTATATCGCCATGAAGCAGGTGTTCGAAGGTATGGAAAAGCTCAGATGACCTCGTTCTCCGGCTGAGAACTGTTCTTTATCCCTCTGAATTCATCCATTGTCTTGAGCATGCATATGTGAAGCATCGCTTCGATGTCCCCGATCCCTGAGATGCCGGCAGCTCCGCCGTGGCCGCCCCCGTCGGTATTGGTCTCGCCGCTTATGCCGCCCATCATGTTCCCGAGGTGTATGCCTTTCTTGACCATCTCCTGACTGGCTCTCCCGCTTATCCTGAACTCGTCATCCCTTTGCGATCCGACAAAGGCGACATCCGCCCCTGCCATCATGAGCGCTCTGCAGGAAGAGGCTTCAAAACTTCCACCATATGAGACAGCCACGATCATGTTCCCGACATGGTCGAACTTTACTCTGCTGACCGCTTTCATGACGGCGATCCTTTCGGACATCGTCATCTGCGAGCGCGTGAGGCTGAACACCTCGCCCATGAAGATGTCGCTGTTCTGCAGCAGCTCGGCAAAAGATATCATCATCTTCGGGTCGGCGAACTGGAAATGGCCGCTGTCGGTCAGCATCCCTCCGAGCAGCGCTATTGCGGCTTCCTTAGGTATGTCTATGTCGACGCTGTCTATGATATCTTTTACTAGCTCGCAGCATGAGACCTTTGTATCATCGCACAGGAAATGCATCCCCTCCCATTTTCCAGTCGGGGCATGGTGGTCTATCACCACGCTCCCATCGGGAACGACCGCAGGTTTCAGTTGCTCGGGGGAGGATGTGTCCACCACCACGACGAGATCGTATCGGCTGATGTCGCATTCCTCAAGGATATCTATGTTCAGTTTCTCGGCGACAAGTCCGGCGACCCTGTCAACGCCTCCGGGCGCGAATATGTCCCCCTTTGGGAAACAAACAGAGAGGGCAAAGGCAGATCCGATGGCGTCCATGTCTGCGTTCCCGTGGACAAGTATGACCTTGTTCTCTGCCTTTAACAACTCTGCTGTTTCTTTTATCATGGGTTTACCTCTTTTTTGTCACCATGGTCTTTGCGAACTTCGCAGCCTTTGTCTGACCCAGCCCTGTGAGCAGAATATCAGACTTGTATATCCTGACGGTGACGAATATCGTTATCACCGTGAATATCAGCAGATATATAAGACCGGTCAGGACCAGAGTGGTGTCCCCCATCATGAGGTTGTTCATCACCATCATCGGATGCGAGAATGGTATTGCGAACACGACCGCCTGCAGGAACAACGGAAGGCTGTTCCAGCTGGAGAACATCGTTATGAACATGGGTATCATGGCGAGGATGCTGATGGGCAGGGTCATCGTCTGGGCGGTCTTGTTGTTCTTTGCGAACGCGCCCATTATCATACATATTCCCAGGGCGCAGAATATGCCCAGGAATATCATCACACCGATCAGTATCCAATCCGTCATTTCGAGGCCCAGGTTATAATCGCTGAGGTTGACCCCTCCGGCGGCCCCGGCTATACCGTTAACATAGAACGACATACCTATCATGTACGCTATACCGTAAACAAGACCCATGATCGCCGCAGCCAGGAGTTTCCCGCTCACGATCGATGTGCGGTTCACAGGCATAGTGAGCAGGGTCTCAAGGGTCTTGTTCTCCTTCTCATTGCCCATGGATGATATGACGATGCTTCCGATCATGACTATCACTATCATGACTATCATGGGTATCATCATGGTCTGGGTCATCATAGTGCTGGATATCAACATCGGCGTCACGCCTTCGTAGACCTCGCCTTTAACATATGTGTAAGGGGCGTTGGTCTTTATGGGGTTGAGAAGGAAGACGGACGAGTCATCGCCGGTCATTTCCGAGACCAGTTTGAGTGATATGCTGCTTGAGATATGGCCTACGATCGTGGATGATACGGTCGATGATGCGGATTCCATCAGCCCGCTGCTCTGGAAGATATAGTATTCTCTTATCGAACTCTGTACCTTATTGTTTATGTTGTCTGTGAATCCGGGTTCTATCCCGAAGGCTACGGTCAGTCCCTTATCGATCATCTCTTGGGTTATCTTTTCGGTGTCTCCGTAGGGGCTTTCCAGCTTGACTATGTAGTCGGAAACATCTTCAATCTCTATTCCGTATGTGCTAACATAGAAGTTGTCGATCGATTCGACAGCAAAATCCGACCATGCGCCGTTATCGCCGTTTATTAGGCCGATGGTGGAGGGAGATGTAAGATC
>JAISVN010000073.1 GCA_031271555.1 Candidatus Methanoplasma sp. | reverse complement strand
AAAGGCTGACACACACCTTCATACAGAATACTCCGGGTTCGGGATGCTCGGGGTCCTTCGCTTCCCGGAATCCGTATCTAAGCCCCAATCTCTGGTGAACCGCGCTAGGAAAGGAGGCTACGATGTCATATGCGTCACCGACCATGACGAGACCGCCGGTGCCTTCTTGGCACAGGAATATGCAAAGCAGTTCAACGATGTAGAGGTCGTTATCGGCGAGGAGATCACAACCGCTGACGGGGAGATAATCGGCCTTTTCCTGACAGAGAAGATACAGCCCGGGCTTTCCATAGAAGAGACCGTCGACATCATAAGGGAGCAGGGGGGCCTGACGATAGCGCCGCATCCGTTCAGCTTCCATGTTCCAGGCCTTAAAGAAAGGATATTCGATATTGACCTCGATGGTTTTGAGGTTCTGAACGGCGGACACCCGGACAGATATTCCAATGCGTTCGCACAGAAGGTAATGGAGAAATATCCTGGAAAATGGGCGCCGATCGCGGCGAGCGATGCCCACTCCAAATTCACATTCGGATACTGCTGGACAGAGTTCGAAGGCAACACTGCAGACGATCTGAGAAAGGCCATACTCAGCAAAAAGACAGTTCCGAAAGGAAGGACCGCACCGGTCCTCGGCGAGGTGCAATGGAGCATGGAGGTCGTCATGGGCGGCCAGAAACTGATGTACAGGTCTCTCAGAGGATCGCTCTCCGAGAGAGAGGATCACGCCCTTATAGAGAAGATCAACAGCATCACGGACCTGAAGAAGGCGACGGGGATCGTCGGCGGTTTAATGTATCTGTTCCCGCCGGTATCATTCGCTGCCACTCTGGCAAGCGCAACATACCTCAACAGGGGAGCGAAACGCATGCTGAAGGACCTTGAGCAAAGGCTCGAGGAGATAGACTCTCTTATCGAGAACAGGGGTCAATAAGCACCTTTCAGGAGTGGGGAAATGGAGCCTAAGGCTTACAAGATATCAGTGACCGTACCTGCCGATTACAAGGACAGGCTCATGGATGCCGTCAACGATTCCATGCAGCAGCTGTATCCCGGTTACGACAGGGTGTTTTCCGTGGCTAAGACGGAGGGAACCTGGAGACCTCTTGGCGGTTCAAATCCTTTCATCGGTAAGGCGGGAGAGATCTCGGTCGAAGAGGAACTGCGAATCGACTTTGCGATAAAGGCCGAAGACCTTGCATCGGTTGTCAGGGCGATCAGAGATGTGCACCCTTATGAAGAGCCGGCCATAGACATCCTGCCGATGGTCCTGTGGAAGGACGTCATTGGTCTTTGAGCTTCATGGTGAATATACCGTCGAACGTCCTCTGAAGCTTGTGTATCTTGTGGCTCTGCTTTCTGTAAGCGACATCCTCTTCCGATATCAGGCCCATTTTGAAGAATCTGTCAAGAGCGGCATCCCCCGCATCGTAATCGCCGTTCACTCCGACGAGGACGTTGATCATGTAGTTGCGGCACATTATGTTCTCGGGAAGGCTGCCGCCGTTCCTCTCTTTTATCTTTACGATAAGACCTTGGATCAGTGTCAGCCCTTCTTCGCAGCATCTGAGGCAATCCTCATACCTCTTTGCACCGTAATATGCCGGGATTATCTCCTCAAGAACATCGAACCTTCCGATATCAGAGAGATCGTCCCTGAGTATGTTCTCCCCCAGAAGTATCGAAACGGAATTGTTCTCTTCCTGATTCGCCTTCCTCATTACAGACAGAGAGAAGTCAAGAGCGGATGCCGTATCCGAGGTCCTAAGATATCTTCCAACCTTTACCTTATCCTGATCACTGAGTCCGGAGTACCATTTTCCGAGTTTGACTTTCGAGATCTCTTCCGGAACATCCTTCTGCTTGCCGAAGATCATGCTCCGTAATATGCGGAAGATAATTAAACTCTGACTCTGACTACATTGAAATGAGTTGGAAATTTGCGGCATCTGTGCGGCAATATGGTTCTGTAAATGCATCAGACATTGCTCCTGATGCTGGATCAAAATGAGAGATGACCGAGAGGATTGTGTATGCCGTCTAAAAAGTCGGGCTCATCGGCTTGTATGATCCTGCGAAGAAATTCTCCTATGTAAATAGTTGCTGATATTCCAAACGGCATAAAGAGGAATATGGATGACTGTGCCGCCTCCGCCTCTTTGGGACGATACCTTTACTGCGAACTCCGGATCATATCTTCTTATGAATTCTGCCAAGCTTTTCGAATTACCGTCTCCTGCCTTGACCTCTATGGGGACAATACTCCCATTGACCTGTGCTATGAAGTCCACTTCCGCAGTTGCGCTGGACTTCCAGTAGTATGGTGTGTTTTCCAAAGAGGTTATAAGTTCGTTGAGAACATAATTTTCAGCGGCGGCCCCTCTGAAAAGATGATGTCTCTTGTCTTTGTTGAACATGAAATCAGAAGGCACCTCCGCCATTCTTCTAAGTATCCCCACATCTGCCAGATATATTTTGAAACTGGTATTGTCTGCAAACATGGGCAAAGGTATCTCCGGCGGGTCCACTTTCTTTACTTTATGGACCAGTCCTGCGTTAATCAGCCATTCCAATGCATCTTCGAGGTCTTTTGAACGCATACCTGACTTTACATGACTGAACATGAACTTAGAGTTGGTTTTGGCAAGCTGCAAAGGTATAGAGTCCCATATCAGTGTCAGTTTTGCCAATGGTTCAGTGGCGTGTTTAGAAAAGTCGTCTTTATAATCTTCAATTATCTCATCTAGTATCTTATTGACCTCTCGGATATCTTTTTTATAGATCCATGAAGCCACCGCGGCGGGCATTCCTCCGATCAAGAAATAATAATCAAGATAATTATTCAACTTGTCCGTTACAGGTTTAGTGAGGTCTTCAAATGGATCGTTCTTTTCCATATATTCGACGAGGAAGTCCTCTGAATTCGCATATAGGAATTCCCTGAAGGTCATCGGATACATCTTAAGCCTGTTCACTTTACCGACCGGAAAGGAGTACGGCTTGGATGTTAATACGCCGAGTAAGGATCCCGCGCACGCAATGTGGTACTCCGGTGCATCCTCACAGAAGAATTTCAGAGATGTGAGTGCACGATTGCAGAATTGGATCTCATCAAATATTATCAATGTCTTTCCAGGCTTAATTTTAGGGTGCAGGAGGTTCAGACGATCCAGTATTCTTTCTGTATCGAGGTCTTGCTCGAAGATATCATGCAAAGCCGGATTTTTCTCAAAGGTGAAATAAGCAACATCGTCATAATTCATCTTACCGAATTCTTTGAGTATGTATGTCTTGCCGCATTGCCTGACGCCTTCAAGCAGCAAAGGTTTGCGGTTGCTGCTGTTCTTCCACTCTACGAGATCGTCGTAGATCACCCTTTTCATAATCATAAATCACATCCTCCGTATTAGTATTTTGCTGGACTGCATTTTCCTAAGGAGTTTTCAGTAGGTTTAGCACATTTT
>JAISVN010000024.1 GCA_031271555.1 Candidatus Methanoplasma sp. | reverse complement strand
CGAAGCGGTCTGCAGGATACTGATCCGGGAGTCTGTCGAACTCCAGAGATCACTCCGCTGATCATTCCAAGTATGCGCCGTTCGCCCCGTTGGTCACCAGTTTCCTGTATTTCTTCTGGACGCCCGTGACGGGACGCTCGACCGCTTTTACTTTGGAGAGGCGTTCCTTTATCTCTTCGTCGGACAGCTTTGCATTCAGTTTCCTGGCCGGTATGTCTATCTCTATGATGTCGCCGTCCTGGACTGCAGCTATCGGGCCTTTCTCATACGCTTCAGGCGAAACGTGGCCTATGGCCCCTCCCCTTGTTGCGCCGGAGAACCTTCCGTCCGTTATCAGGGCGACCGAATCTCCGAGCCCCCTTCCCATGATCAGGCTTGTAGGCGACAGCATCTCCGGCATTCCGGGCGCCCCTCTCGGCCCTTCGTATCTGATTATGACCACATCCCCGGAGACTATCTTCCCGGAGACTATCGCTTCCGTCGCATCCTCTTCACGGTCGAACACTCTTGCCTTTCCGGTGAATTTCATCATCTTCTCGCTGACGGCCGCCTGTTTTATCACAGAGCCCATCGGAGCGATGTTTCCTTTCAGGATCGCTATTCCGCCCTGCTTGTGATACGGGTTGTCCAAGGGCCTCAGGACATTGTCGTCCGTGACCTTTCCTTCTTTAGCGATCTCAGAGATACTCTTGCCGTTGACTGTGGGGGCATCCTCCATCTGATCCTCCAGTCTGTTCATTACCGCAGACATGCCTCCTGCATTGTCCAGGTCGCGTATTGAGAATATTCCGGCGGGCCTGAGGCTGGTTATGTGCGGGATGTCTCTTGAGATCTCATCGAACAGATCCAATGTTACGTTAAGCCCGAAGTCCTTGGATATCGCCGGGATGTGCAGGGCCGTGTTCGTGGAACCGCCGATCGCCATGTCGACGCGGATAGCGTTACGGAACGATTCCATTGAGACTATGTCCCTCGGTTTGATGTCTTTCTTGACAAGCTCCACTATCTTCTTGCCTGTCTCCCTTGCGATCCTGAGCTTCTTCTCGTCGACCGCCAAAGAAGTTCCGCAGCCGGTGAGGCTCATTCCCATGACCTCCGTAAGGCAGGCCATGGAGTTCGCTGTGAACAGACCGGAACAGCTGCCTCTCCCGGGGCATGCTGCGCATTCTATCGTTCTTACGAAATCCTCATCGACCTTGCCTGCGGAATATGATCCGAGGGCTTCGAACACCGATTGGAGATCGAGAGGTTCCTTTTCCAGATGCCCGGTTTCCATGGCCCCTCCGGTCACCATTATTGCGGGGACGTTCATCCTTCCTGCCGCCATGAGCATTCCTGGAGTTACCTTGTCGCAGTTCGTTATTCCGACCCAACCGTCCAGAGCATGACCTTCTACCATGACTTCACAGCAGTCTGATATCACTTCCCTGGAGATCAGGGAGTACCTCATTCCCTTGTGGCCCATTGCAATGCCGTCGCAGACAGCCGGGACTCCGAATGTGAACGGCTTCCCGCCTGCTTCGATTATCCCTTCCCTGACAGCCTCGGCTATCTCATTGAGATGCACGTGGCCCGGCACGATGTCGTTCCATGAGTTTGCTATGCCGATGAACGGCTTATCGAAATCCTCGTCCGTGAGACCGTCTGCCCTCAGCAGGCTTCTGGCCGGTGCGCTTCCTATTCCTTTTCTAACAACATCGCTCCTCATGGGATCACTATCAACTCACACAGATTGATAGTATATCTAAATAATTATCCCAAGGTCCGTTCCTAGGAACAGTGGACGATTCTGGATCGGCTGAATGGTTCTTTAACTATCATGGTTTTCTTCCATGTCTGCACTAGTCCAAAATCCTCAGGAAGGAAATCGACATTTGACATAGTATAGTATATCAAATTATTTTTCTTTTATAAACAACAACACTATAATATACATTTTTATAAAAAGTAATCCATATTTGTAAAATCGATTTTACAGATCTGTGTTTAAAGGCATGTTGTAAAACTGCACATCATCGGTTTTTACTCGAACTCTTCCAATAGGAAGTCCGTAAGAGCTATCACCCTGATCCCGTCTATTTCATTTACGGGATATCTCTGAAGAGTTATTATCGTCTTCGGCTGGACATCATCTATCTTCATGAGCGATCTTAACTCTCTTTCCCTCACGTTCTGATCGAACATGTCCAGAGTCACTTGGTAGTATTCCTTCTGCGCCTTATCGATGAAAATGAAGTCCACCTCATTTTCATTGACCTTCCCTACTGCCGCCTTTTTGCCCCTGAACAGCAGTTCCATGTAAACGACGTTCTCAATCAGACCTGACATATCGCCGCCATCGAAACCGACTTCGTTGTTCCTTATCCCCAGATCGGAAATGTAAAACTTATTTGCAGTGCGCAGATATTCCTTCTTTTTGATATCGTATTTCTTTGCCCTGTGTATCAGATACGCTGACTCCAGATGCGTAAGGTAACTGTCGACTGTCGGCGGCGAGGTCTTCCCGCCTTTGCTTACGATATAGTTCGCAACATTCCTGGTGGAAGTCAGATTGCCTACGTTCTTCATCACAAAATCAAAAAGGTTGCGGATCGCAGATATATCCATTATCCTGTTCCTTTCGATGACATCTTTCATGAAAACCGTTTCAAAGACGGCGGAAAGGATCGGGGCTGTGTTTGTTTTCTTCTGTTCTTCCAATATTACCTGCGGCAGACCTCCGCTTATGATATAGTCCAAAAGCAACCGGCTCAGATCTGTCTTATCTCCCTCAACGAACGTGACATACTCTCTGAAAGAGAGTGGGTACATTTTTATCTCGACATATCTGCCGGACAGGTACGTAGAGAAATCGGAGACCAGAAGTTTTGCGTTGGATCCCGTGAGGTACACATCTGCACCCGCATACCTCATGGAATTGATCGCTTTCTCCCATCCGATCACGTCCTGTATCTCATCGAAGAACAGATATGTTCCTTCTTTCAGTTCGATGGCATCTGTTACTTTCTCCAGAAGTGCGTCTCCGTTCCTTATGCTGACATTTCTTTTATCTTCAAAATTCATGTGCAGAATGTTCTTTTCGGACACTCCATTGTTTTTTAGATCTGTTATGAACATATCCATCAGTGTCGATTTGCCGCACCTTCTCATCCCCGTTATTATTTTTACAAAGGGCTTATCCTTGTACATTTCCAGCATTTTTAGATAATGCTCTCTGCGGATCGGCATCTCTGACATCATACAGTTATAGTTTTCTGCCTATTTAATTTTTGTATTTTGTAAAATCAATTTTACAAATTTGTTAGAAGAGGCATTTTGTAAAATCCATTTTACAATATCTGAAAATTAGACATACTGTAAGATCGTTCTTACAGCAATCATAAGAATGCTCATCGTGCTCCTTTGATGCGTGTCTCCGCTTCCCGATATGCAGCGACGATGGCTGAGGGGTTCTTTGTCCTCATGAACCCTTCCCTCATGCATATCCCTGCCGCATCCGACGCCAGGACCTCAGCGAAAACATCTGGCATTATCCCGCCCGCTCCCACAATGGGGATGTCTACAGATCCGAGCACATACCTAAGGGTGGCAAGCCCTTTCGCATTCCTGCATGATTTGCAGGTAAGGTCGAAGACATCCCTGAATATCAGGATGTCTGCGCCCAGCTTTTCCGCTTCCACAGCTTCTCTTTCGCTCCTTATGGTCGTCAGAACGGTGTCGAATCCTTCCGGCTTGGAACTGCGCAGCTCTTCGAGGTCTATGAATAAAGCGTCCGCCCCGATCTCCTTCGCTTCGGCGGCGAATTTATCTGCGGCAAATATCACATTGTTCCTTCTGCACACTTCCATGCATGATGAGGCCAATGCTTTGTAATCCTCTGGAGAAAGGTCCCTCTCAGAAAGGATGATCATGTCGGGCCCGGCCTCTGCAATGAGCCTTATCTGCTCTGCGAACGGAAGCATCGATATCTTCCTGTCTGTGGCGGCTATCAGCATGCCTGCCAATCATCTTGTATCTATTTAACCCGCCATGACGGAACGGATCTGAAACAAAAAATTGTAAAAAGAAAGGATTTTGGTTTAAGTTGTTTAAGCGCTGCGAAGAACGATCTCAATGTTGACGCCGTCGGGCACCTGGATCCTCATGAGCTGCCTGAGGGCACGCTCATCTGCATCAAGGTCGATCAGCCTCTTGTGGATGCGCATCTCCCAGCGGTCCCAAGTCTCACTTCCTTCCCCGTCAGGGCTCTTCCTGCAGGGAACCCTGAGCTTCTTCGTAGGAAGAGGAACGGGGCCGCGGATGTCTACGCCTGTTCTTTGCGATATGCCTTTTATCTGGGCGCAGACGCTGTCGACTTTCGCCGGGTCTGTACCGCTTAGTGAGATTCTTGCGCGCTGTGACATATTTTATCCCTTTGAATTAAAGGACGAAGGCCTCAGTTGGCCTTCTGGACCTCGATGCACATACCGGCAGCGACGGTCTGTCCCATGTCACGGATGGCGAACCTTCCGAGCGGCGGGAATTCTTTTGCTGTCTCAACAACCATCGGCTTTGTCGGCTCGATCTTGACCAGGGCGATGTCTCCCGTCTTGAGGAAGTCGGGGTGCTCAGCCTTGACCTGACCGGACTTGGGGTCGATCGTTTTGATGAGCTCGACGAACCTGCATGCCGTCTGTGTCGTGTGG